>JAICVG010000126.1 GCA_025935445.1 Nitrososphaera sp.
AGCCTGATCGGCCGCAGTCCAATCCAGGGGCCATATAGGTTTCAGCCAGTGTCCATTCCAGAAACCTTGGCCTATCGCGGTTTATCCTCAGTTT
This sequence comes from Nitrososphaera sp., assembly GCA_025935445.1. Lineage (GTDB taxonomy): Archaea > Thermoproteota > Nitrososphaeria > Nitrososphaerales > Nitrososphaeraceae > Nitrososphaera. The sequence goes on from JAICVG010000126.1 coordinate 95, forward strand.
CCCGAGGTTATCCACGTCCCCTGGGCATGTTGACTACGTGTTACTGAGCCGTTCGCCACGTATTATTCATACGTTGACTCGCATGGCTTAGTCCTACTCTGATAGCAGTCGGGTCCGGCAGGATCAACCGGAGTCAATCCTTTATTTTCTCAAATATAATGAGAGTACGGCCGGACAACTTGGTATTGTGCGGATCGTATTTGGGTGTTCGTGTGACCGAGTCAGATCCAATGTGGTCATCGGATCTCCATAGTATGAGCGCAACTGGAGGTCAGTGGATCACAAAATGGCGCTAAGACCAAACATCCTCACTGACGCCGCCTTTCATATTGCGTTCGAAGCATCCATCCTTTTGCAGTACACTGATATAAACCTTTTCGCATTCAACCGTTGAGCGTCAGCAGTACGAACTATCAAACCAGAGCCGAAGCTAGTAATTTTTTACCTAAGGTTACCAGAAGGTGATAAATAAAGGCTTCGAAAGAATTCCCTATATCATTATATAATTCAGCAGTCAAGACAGAATGGTGTAGATGATTAAAAAATCTTTTGTCATTGCCGCATCTGAATTTGGTCGCCTGTGATCGACTGACTGGCGGACTAGATTGTATTTGTCTTTTAGCTTTGTTATCTGTATCTTAACAGAATTGTATGGTAATCTGGAAATTGAACGTCTATCATAAGACTTCCTCATATTTGTCAAGGTTAGCTTTCTAAAATACAAGCTCTATATAGCATAGGGCTGTAAATCTCGTTAATGCAACAAGAGAGCGCGGGCCACCCTAACATCAGAAAACCTAACAGACTTGCAAAGGAAACAAGTCCTTATCTGCTGCAGCATGCTTACAATCCTGTTGACTGGCTTCCTTGGGGAGAGGAGGCTCTACAAAAAGCAAAACATGCAGATAAACCGATCTTCTTGAGTATTGGTTATAGCGCATGTCACTGGTGCCATGTCATGGCACATGAGTCCTTTGAAGATAACGAAGTTGCCAAGATAATGAATGAGAACTTTATCAACATCAAGGTTGACAGAGAGGAGCGTCCGGACCTCGATGATATTTATCAACGCGCTTGTCAGCTTGCTACTGGAACCGGGGGGTGGCCGCTGTCGATTTTTTTGACACCGGATCAAAAGCCATTCTATGTTGGAACCTATTTTCCAAAAGATGGCAGCAGCCACTACAACATGCCCGGCTTTAGGAATATACTGCTTCAGCTAGCTGACGCGTATAAGAACAAGAAGAGTGAGATCCAGACAGCAAGCAGCGAGTTCACGCATGCTCTATCTCAGACCGCAACGGATGTGGTTGAGCGAGCACAGTTAACAGAGAAAACAACCTTGGAGCGGTCCATACTTGACGAGGCTGCAGTTGGGCTGCTTCAAATGGGAGATAGGATATATGGCGGGTTCGGACATGCCCCAAAATTCCCAAATCCATCTAACCTGATGTTCCTGTTAAGGTACTATGACATTTCGGGTATCAACCGCTTCCGAGACTTTGTCATATTCACTGCAGACAAGATGGCCGAAGGCGGCATTCATGACCATCTTGGAGGAGGCTTTGCCCGTTACGCCACTGACCAAAAATGGCTTGTACCGCATTTTGAAAAAATGCTATATGACAATGCGCTGCTGTCGCAACTGTATGCTGAACTCTATCAGATTACAAAGGCTGAGTCTTACATGCAGATAACATGCAAGACACTTGACTATGTAATAAGAGAAATGACACATCCTGATGGTGGATTTTACTCTGCACAGGACGCCGACTCTGAGGGAGAAGAAGGGAAGTTCTATCTTTGGAAAAAGAAAGAGATCGAATCTGTAATTGACGACGAAATTGCTGCTAACATCCTTTGCGAACACTATGGCGTCACACAAGGAGGCAATTTTGAAGGCAAGAACATCCTCAATGTCAGAGTGCCAATAACAAGTCTTGCCAAGAACTATAACAAAACCCCTGAACAAGTGGCCCAGATACTCAGAGATGCTTCCGCAAAGCTCTTTGCAGCAAGGGAGGAAAGAGTCAAGCCTGCAAGAGATGAAAAGATTCTGACATCTTGGAACGGCCTTATGATATCAGGTTTTGCAAAGGGTTATGCCGTCAGCGGAGACTCAAAATACTTGCACGCAGCGAAGAATGCAGTTGAATTCATCGAAAGCAAGCTCGCCTCCAGTGACGGCCGCCTGAGGCGTACCTTCAAAGACGGACAGTCAAAACTGAACGCATATCTGGAAGACTATGCTTTTTACGTCAGTGGCCTGCTCGACCTATTTGCTGCAAATTCAAAACAGGAGTACCTTGACAAATCGATCATGTATACGGATTTCATGTTACAGCACTTTTGGGACGAGAAGGAAGGCAACCTATTCTTTACCTCTGATGACCATGAGCAGCTGATTTCAAGGACAAAGAACTTTTATGACCTTGCTATCCCTAGTGGCAATTCTATGGCTGCATCCAATCTGTTAAGGCTTTACCACTACACTCAGAACAACAGCTACCTTGACAGCGCAGTCAGAATAATGAAAGGTGGCTCGCGGTCAGCCGCTGAAAATCCTTTTGGCTTTGGGCAGATGCTGAACTCAATTTATCTTTACGTTAAAAAGCCGGTAGAGGTAACAGTGATTGTTACTGACAATAGCAGCAACACCAACAGTTCCAACCTCGTATCTTGGCTTAACAGGCAATTTCTTCCACATAGCATAATTAGTATAGTGCATCCAAGCGAACTTGCAAAGCTACAACGTTACTCCTATTTTAAGGAGCGCGAAGCCAAAGGAGCACAGGATACTGCGTTCGTTTGCAAAAACTATACCTGCTCGCTCCCGATCAAATCAATCGAAGAGCTGGAAAGACAGCTTACGCCCTACTGATGTCTATCAGCAGCTTGTCGCCTACTCGTGGACTGCCGATTTTCTCGTAGCGCTTCTTTGGCATTGTTATTTGTATAACTGTCTGCGAGTACGTCTTGACCAATGTCTGCGGCTGGGATTTGAGGATGGCTTCAAGTAGTGGCCTGATCTGCTGCTTTACGTCCTTATCTGTGACAGCCCTATCGATTGCTTCAAGTATCATTTGCTGTCGCGATACTGGCTCTAACTCAATATCTTCGCTCAACGCAAGGCTTACATTCGCTCCAGTTTCTGTCAACTGGTTTATTCGATATCTAATACGGTCATCATCATGCATGAATATTCTTTACCTCTAATGGCTACTAAAACTTGCTATTTACTCCTCGATGCTTTGTTCTTTGTCCGGGAAAAGATGTCATGCGTTCCAAATTTTCATATTGGATAGTATGTGGATCTTGTTTGTGTCTCTACTATTTTGACAACCCCGCAAGATGGCTTGCGGCAGCGTTTCTCTCTCTATGATTCCATAAAAAGGCATGTTTGCACGGTTTGAAAAGGAAAATTTGACCGCAACCAGCTCTCACTATGCTCGCTTGAGCAACAATTAGGGAGAAACAACCACGGTCGTTCTGGTAGAGAGCTCAAGAACAGGTGAGCATCTATTTATACCGGGAAATTGAATCCCTGCTGACTCACTGATTTGGTTGGCACTTTGGCTTTGGCCCCATCTCAGATGTCCTAAATTTGCTCTCCTTTAATCTCTGAAAAGCTCGTCTTCTTCGAGCTCCCTTTCCTTCTTAGTAAGATAAATCAAGATACCTGCGATAGCTGCAAACCCAATCACATTGACAAGCAGTACTGACGAATCAATGCGTTGCCAAAGTACATAAAGCCTCACTACTGCATAAATGGTTGCAGCAGCAAGAGCGACAATGCATCCAGCTATGCCATATCGGATTGTCTGTCTCTTCACAAAATGATATTCGAGTGAACTGCCGTATAACTTTTAACCGAAGAACAACTATACAATACAACAATAAATGCAGCTGATCAAGAAATATGAGATACAGTCAAAGCACAAAATGATAGAGTTTCTCAACGAGCAACCGGTTGGAAGAGTAGCCTCCTTAGATGAGAGCGGATATCCACAAGTCATCCCGATGAACTTCGTCTATCATGATGGAGCAGTCTACATGCATTCTCACCCCTTTGGCGAAAAGCTCGACAACATACGACGCAACCCTAACGTAGGATTTGAAGTGGACCAGCACATCTGTTTCCTGCCTTCCTATTTTTTTCATCCAACCGATGCCTCTCAGGCGGACACACTATACATAAGCGTGGTAATCAAGGGCAAGGCAGAGCTTGTGCATGGCAATGAGGAAAAAGCACTTGCGCTTAATGCACTAATGGAAAAGTATCAGAAGGAGGGCAGGTATGAAGCCCTTGTTGCGAACATGCCTTCAGTCCATGAAGTTGCAATAATCAAGGTTATCCCCCGAGACATCCGGGGGAAATACAAGATAGGGCAACATTGGACAAGGCCGTATCGGCTCAAGATGGCAAGGAATATCTTAGAGCGAGAAGGACGGGAGAATGCAAGACCTATTCTCCGAATAATGGGTATTGACATCATAGCTGGCGAAGAGAGTCTTCAGGTCATAGAAGAGCCAGAGATGTAGACGCATACAATAGAGTTCACGTAGATTTCTTTATCATTTCTGCGCTAACCCTCAAGAGGGAATACCCGACAGAGCAGCTTGGTATACCACTCCATTAGTAAGGAGAACAAAACTCAAAGATCTTCATACAAGAACATTATCCCTATTGTTTTTTGTTGCCAGATGAGTTTCGGATAATACCGGATTAGGTCTCTTTAGATCATGGAACTCTTTTGCCTTTGTGGGTCCCACAAATTTCACATTGTTGGAAAGTATTCAAAAACATACATCTTATTCATAAGCTGAAGAGTACTGCTTTAGCTATGTAAAGGTAAAACAGGCAAGCAAGTCGTATCCGAGTCTTGATTGGAGATGAAGCGTTATTTTCGAGGTTGATGAAGCAAGGGTTGTTGAT
>JAICVG010000172.1 GCA_025935445.1 Nitrososphaera sp.
GATGGCTATCAACTGTCATTTGCGAAACCGATTAGAAAAGTGCAGTCTTAACTTTTGGGCTGTGAACTGAAAATTTTCTGTGCTCTACATCACTTCTCCAACAGACCTTTCAACATAAGTCATGCTAGGCATATTCTCTTTCGAGGAGCCTTTCTATTACTTTTTTAACGGGCCCAGAGAGTTCGGAGTGAAAAAGCTTCAAGAAAAGACTTAATGTGAATCAGGGTGCAAAAAATGAAAATCAAGGTTTAGTCACTTCATACATTAGATGTATGAGTTGTAGATTGCTATGCGGTGGTATGGCTGGAGTTCGTCCAATTCAGATAATATAAGCTTGCCAAGTAGGCGCAATCCCGTAGTACCCAAGAATTATTAAATGAAGCAGCTATCTTAGGAAAAGCAAATTGAATAATAGCAATAATAATCATTCTTGGGATGCCCGGACTTACGACAAGGTTTCAAACAATGTGCAGCTAGAGTGGGGTCGGAAGCTGCTTGAGAAAAAAAGAAGATGAATTGGAAATGAAATAGTCATGTATGCCGGAGCTGGATCTGGTAACCTCACCAAGATTCTGGCCGACAAAGTACCCAATGGGAAGGTTTTCGCCGTTGACGCTGTGACTCTAATATGGTTCATCGGGCAAAGTGAAATTTGTCAGCTTACGGAAATGTGCAAGTCATCCACTCAAGCATGGACAACGTGAATTTTCCGACAGAAGTCTACTTGATTCTTTCGAACGCTGCACTCCATTGGATTCTAGATCAAGAAGCTCTTTTCTCACACTTTTGGCAACTTCTGAAACCAAATGGCGAGCTTTTGATCGAATGCGGTGGTGGTAAAAATCTAGAGACGACATTACCAGTTATTTTCAAGATAATACAGTTCGATCAATTCCGAGAGCAGTTTGTTTTGATATCTGATTTAATTTCAAGAAATTGATTAGCTCTGAAACCAGTAATCCTCTGTACTATATGTAGATGCTTTGCCACATTTTGGACATGTCTCTATTCTGTCTTCAAGTATCGCTGTTTTGCCATATTCCAATTGGTCTATCTGAATTATAGAAGGGAAAATACAACCGAATCCTCTGCATTTGACAACTAGAGTCATACTCTATTCTTTGCGACCCCGCAGCAAATCCGATAGAACTCTGAACAATTCCAGTTTTCGCAAGAGATAAATTTGAATACAAAGTCTGCATCTTCATCCTCAATAACCTTTTTTGCCTTTTGTGCAATTGTTAAATTCCAGGGCCCAGATAATAGTAGTGGATGGCTGTGGCGGTGGTGTTCAATCATGTCGCCTGACAGTCTTTCCGGCGTTTGTTATTTTTATTAGTTGCCATTTTGCTTATTCATCAATACCAAGAACACTTCCCAAACAATGTTCCTAGCATAATGAAAAACATCTTAACACGAGCAATTAGCATTCATATCATTATCATAATCCATAACCAATGAATAATGCTCGGCAAAGTAATAGCCTCTATATTCTTTTTTTCTTTCTCTTGGACTCCTGCTCTTTTTTGCAGTTTATTATTATGCTATGGCACTTGGAGATGTGGTTGGGCCAGTAGGGGGAGAAGGAGAAGGTCTTTCAAATCTCTCTGATATCATCTTATACATATCCAATTCCTGAGTTGACAACGGTCTTATCTTTTTCATCGCCTCTTCAAAGTGTCGCATGTGTATCTTGAGTTCCTTGGCGTGGCTCTGGGCTTCTTGTGGTTTTCCATATTTTGATATATGCTCTCGTAGAGCTAGCATTACTGCGGCTGATGCTACGGCTGCGATGTCTGCGCCTGTATAACCGTCCATCTTAGCTGCAAGGTTGTCAATGTTAGTGTCGTCAGCTAGTGGCTTTTTCTTTGTGTGAATGTGGATAATCTGTTTCCTTGATTCATAGTCTGGTGGTGGCACATACAAAAGTCTGTCAAATCTGCCTGGTCGTAATAGTGCTGTGTCTATAATATCTGGTCTGTTAGTTGCAGCAATCACTACCACATTTGTCAGTACCTCAAGACCGTCAAGCTCCGTAAGGATCTGGCTAATTACCCGTTCTGTAACATGAGAGGTGCCAAAGTCCCCTCCTCTTGCAGGGGCAATAGCATCTATTTCGTCAAAGAATATAATGCATGGTGCTGCCTGCCTTGCCTTTCTAAATATCTCTCTAACACCTTTCTCTGATTCGCCGACCCATTTTGACAACAGTTCAGGGCCCTTTATGCTGATAAAGTTGGCTTCACTTTCATTTGCGGTTGCTTTTGCCATTAATGTTTTTCCAGTACCTGGTGGCCCATAGAGAAGGATACCTTTTGGAGGAGTTGCATCGGCATATGCAAACATTCCTTGGTATTTCAGCGGCCATTCTACTGCTTCTCTCAACTCTTGTTTTATTGTCTCGAGACCGCCAATGTCTTCCCATTTGACGTCTGGAACTTCGACAAATACCTCTCTCATAGCAGAGGGCTCCATCTCATTAACTACATCGATAAAGTCTTGCATTTTGACAATTATCTTGTTAAGTATATCTGCAGGAATACTCTCTGCAGATAGATCTATTTCAGGCAAAATGCGTCTCAATGCCCTTATTGCAGCCTCTTTTGCGAGCGCATGAAGATCTGCTCCGACAAACCCGTGAGTGATATCCGCTAGCCTTTCTAGGTTGACATCCTTTTCAAGAGGCATTCCTCTTGTATGTATCTGAAGTATATCGAGCCTTCCATCTCTATCTGGAACACCTAACTCAATTTCTCTGTCAAACCTGCCGGGACGCCTAAGCGCCGGATCTATTGCATTTATTCTGTTTGTGGCACCAATAACTACTACTTTGCCTCTTGCTTTCAGTCCATCCATTAGAGATAGCAGCTGTGCAACTATTCTTCTTTCTACCTCGCCACTGACCTCTTCCCTCTTTGGAGCTATAGAGTCAAGCTCATCTATGAATATAATTGATGGTGCATTCTTTTGCGCTTCTTGAAAGACATTTCTCAGTCTCTCTTCACTTTCTCCATAGTATTTGCTCATAATTTCAGGACCTCCAATGGTGTAAAAGCTGGCATTGGTCTCATTGGCCACTGCCTTTGCAAGCAAGGTCTTGCCAGTACCGGGTGGCCCATGAAGAATAACACCCTTTGGTGCTTCAACTCCAAGCCTTCTGAAAAGCTCGGGATGCCGTAGTGGTAGTTCTATCATTTCCCTTACCTTGGTCACTTCATCTCTCAGACCTCCGATGTCTTCGTATGTAATTGATGGGATGTCACCTTCCCTAGCTGCTGCAACAGCTTGTGCAGACTCCTCGGAGACAATTACCTCGGTCTTTTGAGAGATAATAACAGGTCCGCCAGGTGCAGTCGATATCACAACAAGGTCAATTCGCTGTCCCATGACATTGAGAGGAACGACATCACCTTTTGTAACAAGTTGGCCTTCTAAAAAGCTGGCAAGGTATTCTTCAGCACCCAGTATACGCAAGGGCTCGGTGGGCGCAAGCGTGATTTGTTGAGCCTCTTTTGTTTCGACCCTTCTAATATCGACTGTATCATTGATGCCAACTTCAAGTTTATTTCTTGTATATCCATCAATACGAATCAGCCCTCTTCCATAATCTTCTTGATAAGCAGGCCAATGGAGAATGGTAGTCTTTTTATTTTTGCCAGCTGAAATTTCAATTGCATCGCCTGTAGATAGGCTCATCTCACTGGCTATCTTTGGGTCAACTCGTCCAATTCTTCTTCCAACATCTCGAGAGCTTGCTTCAGCAACTTTTAAGGTTTTAGTAATAGTACTATCGTTGTTATCCCGACGTCTTGAAGACATAATGGCTCTTGAGGAGAGAATAACACTCAAGATATCTAAGCGTTATACAATATGTTTATTAGTTTGGAACAACGCAGGCACACACCCCCACTGGACTATGCGTTTAGTAAATTACGGCTCTTGGTGTAAGAAAATATATTACTGCAGAATAACTTGAGGAATTTACCGCAATGGCCAATGAAATATTTTCCGTTATGTTGAACCATCATAAGTACAATGGATAGCGAAAACAGCTTGCATGAGAATCTTAATGGCAGCATGTTGCTATATATCAGTAGAACGGATATGATCCTTTCCAATCCAGCTTACATACTATATTTGTCAATTTCATCTAGTAGTGCTACTCAAAGTAGTACTACTATTGGCTAGGCCAGTATAATGAATAACTGAAACGAGTACGAAATCTGCCGTTGATACATTGCCTAAATTACGCTGTTCTTCTTGATTGGCCCCCGGTACTGCCAACTAAATCCATTGTCA
>JAICVG010000121.1 GCA_025935445.1 Nitrososphaera sp.
AGGACTCTATAGGGCACGTCTTGATTCTGCAATCAGGAAACAAGACACATCAGCCCCGCATTTATCTTTTCATCTTATACTTGAGGTATCGAAGTGATGATGTGATGATGATGATGACGACTACTGTTACTGCAAAATCTATGCTTATCTCCGGGGATAAAAATGAAGAGGGGCTGACATGGCCAAAAGCAAAAAATAGAATACAAGAAAAATTGGCGTTAAGTTTTTAAACATAGAATCAATATTGCGAACCTTGAGCACTAAAGAAGTGCGGAGTAGTAGAGACGTCAAGATAGAAAAAAGAATGAGACAAGCCAAAGGTCTATGTAGTATTATTATTGTTATGCCAGTTCTTGTATGTTGTTATAGTATTTTTTATTTCTAGCGAGTCTGTCGATTAATAAGGCTCCGAGAATTCCCATTGCAGCTGTCGGAATAGCTACAAGAGGAAACACATTTTGTATCATCTCAAAGTATATCTGCGCAATCATGCTTGGCCAGACAACCTTGCTCTCAAACACTTCATTGTAGGTGTACGTTATCAGTGGATAGTACAGCATAAAGAACGCAAGGCTGACGATTGTACCTGCAGCGTACAGTGAAAACCTTGATCTGGAAAATGCAAGCAGCACGTCTGCAGCCACTATCGGGATGATGCTTGATATGTAAAATGGGATAGTGGGGGTAAGTGCGCTGTTTGGAATAATTGAGGTCAATACGCCTATTATAATAAAAGCACCACCAGCCATAGAGAGCACACCAAACCGCTTGCCGGCAAGGACCGATGAGCCTATTAGACAGGCAGATATCAGAAATGGGAAGGCAAGTGTAGCAACAGCCACCCCAAGAGTCGGGTGAGGATTAAAGTTAAAGTATTCAGACTCTGAGAATGGCAGAGAGAACATATCAATCATGCCTGATGCCCCAAGCCATATTGGCAATATTGCAATAACAATCAGGACAGAAGGCAACCTTTTAGCACTCTGAGCGAAGCCTGCAAGCGCGCCAGCACTACCTATTATCATGCCACTTACAAGCACAAAATGGGGTGGACTGAGTAGGCCGTCAAGCCCAAATGCTGAGTGCCATCCAAAGTCCACAGGAGCAGCACTTATCAGCATTACTACACCGGCTATAACCAGCTTCACCGGCCAAATCATCTTGCCAGTAGCACCATCGCCAGATCTTGAACCGGAGAATACCAGAACTGTACCTACAACCGCAGAAGCCACACCAGAGTAGAGCACAGCGTGAGGAGGTGCAAAGAAAGTTTCGGGCTTGTTGAGCAAGTGGTTGGTGATATCCCAGCTGCCGCCTGCAGCAGCTAACAGCATGCCAAGGCTCACAAGCACATAGCCTGCAAAGAGCTTACGACTGAGACCATACACTTCAAGGTACTCTTGATACCGGAAATAGTTCAATACCCATTTTTAGCAGATTCAATAATTAAGGCTTTGTCACTTCCACTGAATATGTTTCAACAAACTCTTTTTGTTGATCGAGGGTGCCATCCTGTGGGTAATGCGCTTGTTCCCAAGTATGGGGCAGCGCGACAGATTTAATAAAAACCACAAACCTTCCCTCCGTCTTTGGTATGACCTCTATATCTGCGCTGTAGGTCTTGCCTGCTTCCCATGGCCTGCTGAAAACTTCAATTGAAGTATATTGCGCCAATACAGAAGAGTCTGTATCGGAATATCCAGAGCTCGAGAGTTCGCCGGGTGGTGCTATCAACATCGGTGTCTGATCAAAGTTGTGTTTCAGTATCTTAATGTTGTCTGTAGTCGTAAGGTTTGGAAATCCTACAGACACGATCTGCATGTCGGCATCATCGCCATTATTTGTCCCAGTAACAGAGATAGTAAGCGCCTGACCTAGAGCAATATCAGGTGCAGATAGGCTCACATCCGTCACAATCGCTTGAGGTCTTCGAGCCTCTATTGATTGGTACAACTGAGGGAAAACATAAAGCGAGAGTGAGAAATATACCCCTAGTGCAACTGCAACTGCGACAATAAGAATGATCGCCTTTAACAATGTAGTGAATGTAAAATTACACTATTGATCTTTTATTCCTTAGCACTACACAAATCACATAGGGATATAGCCATACATGGACAGAGAGACAGAGAGACACAGAGACACAGACAATGACACAATAAAAAAATCACAAGTGCGTGCAGGTACACAGAAATTGGTCCTAAAATACAGATATGCTGCTACACTACTTCTTGATGTTACATGACTGTATGTGTGGATAGGGCAGTTCAGAATAAGATCGTGGTCTTCCTTGCTGCACTTCTTAAGAATTTGTGTTTTGCATCTTTTATTACTGTGCTCTCTCTGTCGTTTTTGTGCACAAATATGTGTTTTCATATAAGTTAATGTGGGGGCACACATGCGTGTTGCTGCAAAACTACAAGATAGCGGCACATATATAGCAGGCTAACGGCTCTTTAGATGCGACTGGCCCTCATAGATCCTTTGCACTTTTTCCATGGTATCAATATCACGTACAGTCTTGTCGGTCCGGATATACTTTATCCTCGGGAAGCGAAGTGCAAATCCGCTGTTATGCCTATCGCTTTTCTGTATGCTATCAAACGCAACCTCAAGGACAATCTCGGGCCTGACTACTAGTCTATAGCCCTCATCTCTGACTATTATTGACCGTAGCTTGTCAGTCATCTTGGCTATCTCTGCATCAGTCAGGCCAGAGTACGCCTTGCCTATTGTCTTTAGCGAGCCACCATCATGCTCATCTCGGACTGCAAAAGTATAATCAGAAAGTGTCCCGGCACGCTTACCATGACCATATTCTGCGATGACAATTACTGCATCTACAGTGTCAAGCTCATACTTTAGTTTGGTCCAATGCCTGCCACGCTTGCCAGGATGGTACTGGGATTCAAGCTCTTTTACCACCAATCCTTCATGTCCCGCATCTCTGCTTTCTTTAAATGCGTAGGCTATCTGCTGAGCTGTCGACACAACCCTGTAACCCAGGTCGATTACGGGCTCTTTGAACCTAATCTGCAAGAGCAATTTCTTACGCTCTGTAAGCGGCCTGCCAATAAGCGGCTGCCCGTCAAGATACATGATATCATAGGGGACATACACTACTGGGATCTCGTCCATAAGATTGTCTGTAACTGCTTTTCTCCTGAGCCTCTTTTGCAACTCTTGGAAATGTAGCGGCCTGCCACCTCTGTATGCAATCACTTCGCCGTCCAGAATGAATTCTGCTGGCAGCAAAGATACAGCAGATACAATCTCCGGAAAAGAGCTGGCAACATCTTCCAGCTTCCTTGAGAACATTTTGACCTTGCCTCCGAATTTATGAAGCTGCACCCTTATGCCGTCATATTTGAACTCACAAATCAGCGGTTTGTTATAATACTGCTCGATCTCTTCTGCACTAAACATCACATCTGCTAGCATGAAGCTGAGAGGCGCAAGTGGCTTCATTATCGCAGTTGACAGAGCATCCTTTTTTGCAAGAAGTGCTACCTGTGCAATATCGCCGGACAGGAGCATAGCCTGCCGAATTGCATGTACGTCCCGTCCAAACGCCTTGGAAATAGCAAGCTCGACCAAGCCCTCTACCACACCGACGCGCAGCTCACCGGATGCTATCTTGATCAGATATTTTGCTTCAAGTGGAGAGGAGTTGATGAGAAGTCCAGTCAAGATTTTCCTTTTTGCCTCTGCTGCCCCAGAGCCAGCCGCATCAGCGATTTTTCTTAGCTGGTCATGCAGATCTGGCAGCAACAGTTGCTGGGCCACAAGTGGGCTTTGCTGCTTCTTAGAAACTACGTATTCCGCAAGAGCGCCCATATCTCCGTGCTTTAAGTAGATCTTTTGTATCTCTTCTGGCTCCAGACGTGCAATTTCTGAAAGCGACCGCATTATCGTATTAAAACCTACATTGAGTGTAAGACCGGAACCCTTAGGAAAGATGGCACCAGACATAAAGAGCACAGCTGCTGCAAGCGAGGTATCGCTGCCGCCGTCAGCATCGTCTTTCAGCTTGATTAAGTATTCTGCGATGGCAGCCACCTTGGCATTTTTGCTTGCAGTCTGGCGAACCTTCTCACACATATCGACAAAGTGCGAAAATTCGCTGGCAGGCATATTCTGCGTGATCTAATCTTCAACAGTGCTTAAATCTCTTGACAAAATACCGAAATACAACCTCTGTGTGATTTTGCATGTGCCCAAGGCATCATCCGTTCTGGCTGTTGCAGTTGCAGTCGCAACGCTCATCCCAGTTTCAATTGGGCTGTCTGGATTGGGGCCTGAAATAGAGATAGGCGGGAGGCAAACTGTCGGGATCTATAACAATGCCGACAGCAGCATAGAAGACGCGCAAGGTGATGTGACGCCAATATACCAGCAGGTTGGGACAGAGGAGCTCCCCGAGGTAAGAGACTACTACGACATCTTGGGAGCCAGCGTGCAAAAGCGAGGAGAGGTATTCTTTTTCACAGTAGCGCTTGCAGGCAATCCAAATGACAACGACAAGTATGAAATACAGTATCGGTGGAACATCATCACCACCAGTCCAATAACAAATAGAGAGCAACAATATATGATTCGATTCCAGAATTCTGCTTTCGGCGGTGGTGGCAACTCTACTATGGAAGGGTGGTATTTCGCAGTATTTGACAGGACTGTCGGAAGGTTCATCGTCCCACCTACGAGTATACCCGACATGCCAGAGGACAGAGTCGAGTTTCCTGTAGAGGACTTTTATATCGGCAACCCCTCGTCATTTTCATACTGGGTCGATGTGTCCGTAAGAGTCAACGCTACCTTCGGCCAGCCAAACTACATAATGGACTATGCGCCGTGATCATGCAAGACTGGACGATACTACTCTCTCTCGGCGACTGTGATCTCTTTTTCTAGTTGGAAGCTCTCACCTGATACCTCATCAGTCACAGAATATGTTATGACATAGCTCCCTATAGGTAATGGCTGAACCTCCTGTGCAAGCGTCAGCGTCAAGAACATCTCGGTGTTGGGTCTATGAGAAGTGATGTTTCCCACCTGTACGTCCTCTATTAGCTGAAACTCAGTGCCGTTTGCAGCAGCTATTTCATAATCAGCTGTCATGTTCATCAGGTAAAGC
>JAICVG010000238.1 GCA_025935445.1 Nitrososphaera sp.
ATTATTAACATCTGAAAGCACTATTTTTCTTGCTGCTATTATCATATGCTCAAAAAAAAGAGTTTGTTGTTGTTTCTATTCTCAAGCTAACGTATCCAACTCCTTCTAACGTAAGGTGGACTTAACTCAACTCTAGGCTCTTCTTCTTTTTCTTCTTCAAGAAACTCCACCAAGCGCATGTAGTATAGCAGAAACTCCCTTCCCTTTTCTGTTGTCCTATACACTACTCCATCTGGAGAAGACACATCCTGTGAGATCAGCCTCTTTCCGATCAGCTCTCCGAGGTAGAGCTGTACCTGCTCGTAGCTGAGATTTGCTCTGTACATTATATGGGTCTTTTTTATTCCAGAGGTGGCAAGCGCTAGTACGTCGCCCATTATCTGAATTTTTCCCCTATTGTTTTTGCGTTCAGATGTCGTCATCATCATTTCTATAATGTTAAGGAGTGTATGATACATAGATTAGGTGCATGGTGGAACAGCCGTTTCAAACTTCTTCCGTTCCGCCTGTTCTTCTTATTTATTTATACTGGAAATGGCATTAACTATTCGTCAGCTGTAAAAGTGTCTCAATATTGCATGAGTCGACGATAAGTTAATAGAGCAATCATTTATTTTCTTTATTACTACGATTCATCTCTATGATCACTTTTTTTAACTTGGGAGCCTTGGATCGGTTTGGTATAGACCAAGCTATCAAGATGGATGTAATCATTATTAGCAGTCCATGAATGACTCGAATTTCTTGGGGCGCGCCGAACTGCATGAGGTAAAATGCAAGTTGTGCAGACAATCAGACCTGAATCAAACACGCCTCAATACACCTTGGTGCCTAAATATTCCTCAGACAGTATAGGGATTAGTATTCTAGAGCTGCAAAAGCTGGTTATGTGTCTCTCCCAAAACTGCAATGAGGTTACTTCTTAAGACTTCAGAAGACAGTATCGTTGGTATTTCGGAAGAAGTTACGAAATGAGAAGACTCTTCTTTCCAAGCACTTCTCCTTAGAAGGCTCACTGTAGAGCCAAAGTAGTTTATAACGTAAAATAGCGACGAGCAGTAAAAATATCCATGAACGGTAGTAGAAAAAGACAGAAAATGCTGTAGCTCTTTCCAATCAGCCGTCAGGAGTACTATGGATTCTTCCAACCTTGCCAAAATACGCCTTGACATGTGGCCTGTAAAGGTAATAGAGAATTATTCCGCTGATAATTATGAACTGATCAATCATCAAATCCCTCAAATTATCATAGTTTCGATACATATTTGCAATTTTGACCGTCGCATACTACCACCATCTTCATTAAGAGAAAATAATTAAAACCCGAAAGCAAGTTGATATCGACACGCTTATGATAAAAACTGCTCTATCGCATCCAAATAAAGCTCTTGTCATTTACTGGGGAAACGAAAATGATATGCTGCGAATACCTACTAGATCCAGTCTCTCCATCACTCTACAAGGAATAAGCCATCCTCTGGACTATATAGTCTCCCTAAGAACAATGCCATCATCAAAACGCGATAAGGTCATTATAGATGGAATAGAGGATAAGGGAGAAATTTACAGCCACTTCGTTCATCACCTTGCCGCCATGAGAAGATACACAGGATTTAAGGAGAAGGTAGAGGTTACTACAAGAAAGTCATTTCCCGTTGGTAGTGGACTTGCAGGTTCAGCAGCAAGTGCATCGGCATTAGCCGAAGCATTTGCAGGTCTGATCGGCAAAACTGCCGACACAAGATTGAAATCCATCATGGCAAGACGAGGAAGCGGTTCTGCCTCGCGTTCTGTGCTTGGGGGATTTGTCATATGGCAGAAAGGCAACAGTAATGACTCTTCATACGCGGAGCAGCTCTTCAATGAACATCATTGGGACCTTCGCAATGTCATTGCAATAGTTAGTTCTAATCCAAAAAAGATAAAGTCGATTGAGGGAATGAAGTTGTCAAAAAAGACTTGTCCTGAACAGCTTTATTCAGGTTTCGTAGGAGTTGCAGATCGCCATATAAAGCAAATAAGCACAGCGTTATCGGCAAGAGATATTGCAAAGCTTGGAGCATTCTATGAGAAAGAAAACTATCTTTTTAGACAAGTATGCCTTAAGACAATACCACCACTTGACTACTGGACGAAGGCGACAAATGACATTTTAGACAAAGTTTCAGATCTTCGTAATGAGGGCATAACCGCGTACGCCGGGACAGACGCAGGTCCAAATGTCCATATCTTTACAGTGCCAAAGCATGTTGAACGAGTAATTAGAACGATTCAAGAAGCAGAAGAAATACTAGACATTATTCATTGCAGGGTGGGGGAAGGTAGCCGTCTGATTGAAGAGCACCTTACCTAAAAGATAGGTTCTTGCATCCAGAGCTCAGGATATATGACGGAGAAACAGTGTGGAATTGTTGTTATCCCTTCCTACTATTCCTCAGCATTCTTAGGGCCTCTTGTGCAAGATATCGTCAAGCAGGCTAGTATGAAGATGTTCCGCCATCTCTCTATTTCTGGCAAGCACTTCCTCGTTAATAAGACCTGAAGATACAGACTCATTTCTTGCGATATATCTGATAATATCCTTGTCTGTTATGATTCCCGCCATATTGTTACCATCGTCGCTCATTACGAGAAGTCTACGTATATTTCTTGCCTGCATTGTAGCCAATGCGTCTTGAAGTGAGGCGTTAGGATGAATGGTTACTACTGGCTTGCTCATAAGCTGGTTTACCGGTGATGAAAAAGATACCGGCCTTTCTGCCAAGTGCCTTACAATATCTTTTCCAGTAATTATCCCTACGGGACTCTGAGCGTTAACTGATTGATCAGCAACAACTATAACACTACCAATATCGTTTTGAATCATTATTTTACATGTCTGCTGTATTATCTCATTTTCTTGTATGGTTTTAACTTCCCGCGTCATAGCGCGGGAAACTGGGATCGAATCTAGGCTACTCATGGCACTTCTTCTGAACCAGATACACGTAAACATATGCTATGAAAGTTTACTTTTCTTAAAATGTTCTAGAATCGTAGACACAAAAAATATGATATTGAATCAGTCGACCAATTCTTCTTAAAAGGAAATGCGTATCCGAAGCCGATATCAAATGATTGAATGTATTAATGTTTGAGCAACATTAAGACTCCACTTCTATGCATCGGGGTCTGGTGGACAACCATAGTCATCAGCCGCGCTTGTTCCGCCAACAGTTACCCCACCACATTCGCTATCCTCTTCTGTATCTGTTTCACGCTGGTTTGCATCCGTGTTGCTATTGCTCTCGTCATCATTGCCATCAGCGGCGTCATTATCTGCTATCTCGTTATCCTCATCAGTCGCGCTTGTTCCGCCAACAGGTGGTATTCCATCTTCGCTGTTTGTATTGGTGGCATCAGTGCCTGCAATAGTAGTACCTGTAGTCATGTTACCTTGTGTGCCTCCA
>JAICVG010000275.1 GCA_025935445.1 Nitrososphaera sp.
CTCTATTTGTAACGCATCTATGCAGTAAAAAAGGAGTGGAGCAAAAGAAAGAAAGAGAGAGGCTCGTATATTTTGTTGGTATGTGAACTATTGGCCGCCTCCTCCAAATATGCCTTCTAGTGGTCCGCCGCCGCCACCTTCAGTACCGCCTGTGGTCATATTAGTTGCATTACCGCCGGCTGCCATGGTAGCATTAGTTGCATTACCGCCGGCTGCTGTTTGGTTGCCGCCTAGGAGACCGAGTGGACCACCTCCAGCTGTTTGGTTGCCACCGCCCATTGTTTGGTTGCCGCCTAGAAGACCGCCGCCTGCTGCTCCGCCACTTCCTCCTGTCATGTTCTGCTGTTGTGCTATTACCGGCTGCTGGTAGCTGCTAATAAGGGATAGTCCTGACAGCAATAGAGCTGCAGTAACTATGGCCCCCACCATAGGGATAGCAGCTGTTGCTTTGGTTCTATCTTTCTTGTTGTTATCATTTCTTCTACTGTGTGGATTCATTAGCTCGGATGTAAGCGATATAGAACTTAACCATTTCGATACATTATTGCAAAACTAAGAGGCGCTAAATTAGACAATCAAATTTGAGAATGTGGGGTTCCAAAATTGGCAAACCAATCGTCGAAATCTTTCATATAAAATAATTTCATTACTCTTATATGATAATCTCTATAACGATACTCCGATATCTCTATATGTATAAACTAGAATGCCGTCAAGTAGGATTTGATTGCTCGCACACTATGACAGGTAATACAGAGGAAGAGGTTCTTCAAAGAGCCAAAGAGCATGGGACACAGGTACATAATTTGAAAGAAGGCGAACTTCAAAGTCCTGAGATGCAAAGCAAGCTGCGGTCTCTTATCCGCAAGACTGACTAGGCTTTCAACAACAAATCAAGATCGATCACATCTATTACATATTCATCGATATTTGCTTTCATCATAGTATAAGCAAAAGCCATCCTTGTAACGGTCAGCTATATCAATAACAAACAACTATACCATTGATTGCAGCAAGTTTGGATAAAAGCAGAATCGAAAAACCATTGGCCGGATCGGACATAAGTCGGCCAGCCAGCAAGCAATTCATTCAAGCAATAAATATAAAAATCAAGATACAAAAAAGAAAGACAGACAGATTTAGAGAGTGTTTTTGGTTTTGTGTCTATCCTTCCTTTCTTCTCCATTCTGGATTCTAAGTAATTGCCGTCCCTATTGATCTAGGATGCAAATGCTTGTAGTGTGCAATATATTCATTTAAGGAATGAAATGGTTCGCCACATTCCTCGCATACGTAACTACTTTCATTTTCCTTGCTGCCAGAGTTGGGAGAAAAAGATTCATCCATTTAGATATTGTTGCATTTTCTATCAATTAATACTTTTCACAGACATTCAAGGAAGTATTAGCTTATTTTTTAAGGCTTTGCTAAAAAGGATGTTAAAATATATAAAAAGCGAGCTTCTTATGGAAATTTCTCATCAACATCAAATCCGTAATGCCTACTATTGCAGTCCTCGCCACTGCTGCATTGTACAACACGTTACTGCCAAACGATCTGACCGTCTTTTATTTATACTCTTTAAGCTACGGATCGCTGCCCACAATGATGTTTAATTGATATGAGATAGCGTTTTTCAAGTGTTAGTTATTTTTGTTTGTGCATTGCAAAATTAGTAAAAGAGGATCTACTACATACCAGAGCAAATTCATCATTATTGCTCATTTCATAAAAGCGGCATTATACTACGATGACTGCGTATGACTTTTTTTCTCAACTCACCTTTTAAGAGATAAATGATATCAGAGCTCTTTTCTTATCCTTGCTATCAAATCCTCGGCAGAGGAAGGTTTCTTAATAAAGCACATAGATGGATATGAATCAGGAAATAGCTCCTTCAAAGCGTCGAAGTATACTTCAAAGGCTGTCATAAAGCATATCTTGGTTTTCTTGCCATTCTTGCCTTGATCACCGCTGCTAATACTGCTTTCGCCAGCAGCAGGAGCAGCAGTATCAATCTTTTTTTGAAGCTCTTGATATAGCTCAAATCCATCCATCTTGGGCATCTTGATATCAAGCAATATCAAGTCATATGCTGAAGGTTTATTGTTGTCGTTGTTGAAGCTAGAAAGCGCAAGCAATGGATCGTTAAAAGTAACAACCTCATAACCACCATAATTTTCCAATGCTTCTTTCAGAAAGAAAGTGATATCCTCCTCATCATCTACAATGAGTATTCGACCGCGATTTCTACTAGGATGCCCCGCACCAAATTCCTCTGCCTCTCGTTCTTTTTCCTTCTGTTCAGACAATATCAGAGAATATAATTATAAAACCAATCTATAAAAGAATATTGGTCTACACTCTTCTAGTCCAGGCAGGAGAGAGGCACCTTAACGCTGCGAAATAGAAGCGAAAACATGCAGGACCTCAGCAGTTGCAGTAGCTTCCGTAGTAGATCAGACCGGCAGAAACAAATAGGGTATCTGAGGCATCTGACCGAACAGCAGATCCGGATGCTCAAGAGAACTAATGTTCAATAGGGTTATTGACCAAGAGTACGTCACAGTAATATGGAAGAGAAGACATCCAAAAAGAAACATTGAGACCAATCACCAAAGTTAATTCTAAACTAGATAAGGAATTGCAGGAATGGGAAGTTGAATCAACTAAAGGTGGAGGAGATCTTAATCAGTAAGTGCGTCAGAAATCTCCTCTTTAAAGGAGAAAACCTGCAGATTCTAGAGGGTCTAATACATATGAACCTACAAATGGAAGTCAGGTTTCCAAAGGCAGTCTAAAGGTGACTGTCGCACCTTTTCTATCCTTATTGTTTTCAGCCCAAATTCTACCGCCATGTGCTTCAATAATGCTTTTAGAAATGAATAATCCAAGACCCGTGCCTGTCTGGGATTTGCTTGTGA
>JAICVG010000291.1 GCA_025935445.1 Nitrososphaera sp.
AGGCGATCAAGAGATGAGGCACTTAGGAAAGCTGACAATCTATTTCAAATGAGCAAGAGGCGCGCGATATTAGAAGAGGAATTTAAATGATATTTTTATCCGAGCTTTGAATTGTATTTTCCCCCATCTTTCATTAATTAGAGAAGACCTAAGATGGGGTTCTGTTGTGTATTTACTTGCAAATCATTCCAAAAAGTCGCAGACACAAAGACAGAACGGTTCAAATAGTGTTTTGATCCATAGCATGTTGACTAGCCTAAATGCAATCAAGTAAGGAATGCGCCCTATGTGCAACTATACTACCCATGGAGAGCGAGATTAACATTTGCAACGAATGCATTAAATGTGCAGACTGCTGTGTCGGCCTTGAAAAGTTAAAGGAATAAAAAGCTATTCAACCATTTTCAGCGTATCAGTTGTTGTCACAATCCCGATAACATTGCCCTTCTCGCTTACCAAGATACACTTGGCAAATCTTACGAGTGGAACAAGGGCTTTGGCTGGCGTCGACACATCGACTATAGGAGGTGGCGGTTCGATCACTTGGAAAACATGCATATTCTTGAGATCCTTCTCATTTTTTTCCAGCATCACCTTGGCAAGTCCATCCTCTGTAAGTATCCCTACAACCCGGGAAGAGTCAAAAACCGGTATCTGGCTTATTGAGTTGACACGCATAACATCTATTGCTTTGTGAAGCTTTTCGTCCTTTTGTACTGAAATTGGCCAGCGGCTGCAAATATCTCCAGCCTTCATAGAGCTGCGGCCTTCAAGTGAGCTTAGCACTTCAAAGATCTTCCGAGCAGTTTCATAGCTCGGTTTGCATCTTCCGGATTCAATTTGATTTATCATCGACGTACTGATTCCTGTCAAAGCGGCGAGCTTTCTCTGGGTTATTCCCAATCTTACTCTGGCCTGCTTGATGTATTCGAGCCTTGGTAGCATCATTTCCGACCGCCTAGTTTCCTAGCCCTCGCACTTATAAGCTACCGGAGGAGTTGAAGCCTTATATTATGTGCGGACAAATTTTTGTTGTTACAATACTCAATGGCAAATGATGGCAACAGCAAGTGGGATTCAGTAAAACGGTACAAGCTGACTAAGATGATAAACGAACTGTCAAGTATATCTGGACACGGAACGGAACTTGTCACTGTTTACATTCCACCTCGTCGCCAAGTATTTGAAGTTATTTCACAGCTTCGCAACGAAGCCGGCACCGCTTCAAACATCAAGTCAGACCTCACTAGAACCCATGTGCAAGATGCACTTAGTAGAACCATTGAGCAACTGAAATTGTTCAAGGAAACACCCGATAATGGACTTGTAATATTTTGTGGCGCTATCCCAAATGAAAAAGGAATTGGCAAAGAAAAAATTGAGATATATCCTGTGCTACCGCCAAAGCCGGTCCAAATCAGCCTTTATCGATGTGACGATCACTTTTGGACCGACCACCTAAAGGAAATGATGAAGGACGACAAGGTAATTGGAATACTATCGATAGACACTCAGGAGACGGGCATTGGTATACTTACCGGGGATCACTGGGAAGTTATTGACTCGCTTACTTCCGGCGTAGCTGGCAAACACCGTCAGGGTGGCCAGTCTGCAAGAAGGTTTGAAAGGTTGAGGGAAAATGAATTAAATGAATATTACCATAGAGTGGGAGAGCATGTCAAGCAAGTCTTTTTAGATCAATATAGTGTAAAGGGCACAATTGTGGGAGGCCCTGGGCCAACGAAGGAGAATTTTCTAAAAGAAGAGTATCTTGACTACCGGCTGCAGAAGAGCGTTATAGCAACTCTTGACACCTCCTATTCTGGTGGAGAAGGCGTCCGCGAGCTAATAGAAAAGGCGCAAAAAGAGGGTATTTTGCAGGAATTTCGGGTAATGGAAGAAAAACAGCTGATCAAAAAATTCATGACTGAAGTGCATTCTGGCCGTGGACTTGGAATATATGGTATTCATGATGTAGTCAAGGCGCTAGAAAGGGGTATTGCAGATCTAGTTTTAGTAACTGACGATATCATGTACGCCAAGCTTGAGATTAGATGCAAGGCCTGCAAGAATATCGAGACAATAATAGTAGATAGGTCGCAAGTCATCGCTACTAGGCAGGAATGGCTTTCGAGACCGTGCCCGGCATGCTCTGCTACTGACCTCGAAGTTACTGACAAAGATATAGTCGACTACCTTAACGAGCTTGCAATAAAGACCGGGTGCAGGCTTGAAGTGATTTCTGGCAAGACGGAAGAAGGAGCGCAGCTCGCCAGCCTTGGCAAGATAGGCGCGGTCTTGCGTTACAAGCCTACGTAGCCTCGCATGAGCATTCCGGAACGTCCTTGAAGCAGCCGCTGCACACGATAAACGTGTTACAACCGAGAGCCGTGCAAGCCTCAAATGATCTTGAGTCCCTGCCGCAACTGCATTTTTGCATTGATTTTCCTAAGCTCAGAGAAGAATATATCTATATTGCGGAGGCCCAAATAAGATCTGTAATAATCCATAGTTTCTTGGAATTCTATTATTTATCACCAATACACAACTCTAGGCGTAATTGAGAAAAAGTCCTTCTTTGTCGCATGAGAGATAGCCATTGCCAATCGCTTGTAAGAAGGGCCATTACCATTACGTTATTTCGCGCACGATGTACCAAGCAACGTGCTTTAAGCCTGGGATGGGAGGAATAA
>JAICVG010000157.1 GCA_025935445.1 Nitrososphaera sp.
ATTATAGTATCACAGCCGTCGCCGTTATTAACATTGGCTAGCTTTGACAATAATTTTTCAGCTTTTTACAGCAGCTTCAAATTCTATCGAACCCATGATACCATGATACCTTGGGAAGTTATCTTGGAGATTATAGAGAGAAAAAGAAATGTCGGATCTCAATGTAAGGATAATAGACACAATGTGTCTGATGTTGAGGCACTAACGGTCAAAGCTAGGTTAGCACGCTTGCATAGTCTCAGACATTTGGATGCGTCTCTTCCTGCCAGCAGTGCAAGCAATAATAGCCTATTACCTGAAATATCTCTGCTTTCTTTTGAGAGCAATACTCACAATTTAGTGCCTCTTGTTCTTCTTGTCTGATGACTTGCTTTTCGTTCATTTCATCCTATCACCCTTATGACTAGACTTGTTATAGCGAATTGCTAGTATTGCAAGCGATGCTACCGATATGGTTATCAGGATGGTTCCTAACATGATATGAGCTGGATGAACAAGCCCGAATCCAGTGCCTGAAGCTATGTGTATCTCATGGGGTGCTGACTTGTAAAAGAGACCTATTCCAATGATGGCACCTGCTATAAGCAAATACTTCATCGGGAGGCCGGCCCTGGCCGCTACTGCAACTACGGCGACAAGGCCAAGGCCGTACAGCAAGTCTGCAAAAGGCGCCAGGACCGCAATGCCGGACTCTATTCCAATCACTCCTCCCAACACTAGCCCTATGCTGATGAATCCAAGCGCAAACCCTGCCAAGTGGATAGCTAGGCCGGTTATCCCGTGCTTGCCCGCCGTCAGCACTGAGATGCTATTGGACTGCTCTCTCATTCTATCGAGCCTCCTTAGTTCGTATCATGATTCTAAACAAAAAAGAGGAATGGGCTAGCTAACGCCACATTCCTCCGCCGAACCAATGCGGCTTACCTGGTCCGTGCCATTCTCCAAATCCACCGTGTCCGCCGCCCCAGGGCCCAAACATCATCGGATGGCCAAAGGAGCCGAATGACTGACCTTCAGAGGTGTAGAGCACATTGCCATTTCCAGCGTCGACTATCACCAAGTGCCCTGTCTGGTTGCCAAGGTCTGACACAAAGAATGTGTATACAAGGTATCCCTGCACTACTCCCAGATGTCCACCAAGCACAGTCCCATTCGTTACCTGTCCCTGCGCAGTTTGTGCCGCTGCTACAAACGATACCTTTACATTTTCATTGATAAAATTACTTGCTTCATTTGCAAGGCTCACTGAGCCATTTATTTGGGGCATTCCTTCCCCGAAACCCATCAACATTCTCTGCTGCTGCTGCTGTTCTTGTGCAGTTGCCTGCGCTAAGGACGACGCCACCAAAACGGCAGATAGTACGCCTACAGCCAGAACTGCCACCACTATTATTACTTTCTTGTTGAGAAAGTTTTTTGTTGTTGACATGCCTAAACTTTGTGAAGAATTATTTTAACCATTGTTGACCCATGACACGTAACATAGTTACCCAACTACTCTTTTTCTCTTCTCTTTTCTTCGTTATTATCATTATTATTATAATCCAACTTCTCGTCGATCTTTTTCTGCAGCTCCTTGTATATCTCATACCTCTGGGTCCATTTTGAGAGCACGAACCACTGCCTTATTCCTATAACTATCCACGCAAGCACAAACACGATTACTATGGTCCGTGCTATGCCAAAGGTAAAGCCATTTGGAGGTCCACCATCACGGGGGCCACCACCCCACGGCGGTCCATCATTCCAGAATGAGCTTCCTCCAGCTAGTGCAAAGGTAACGATAAACGTCCCAGGCACAACAACTATGATAGAGACTATCATTATCAGGAACATCTTTTTGGTCTTGTTCAGCTGATGGACTATCTGGTCCATTATCTGGAATATGTTTTGTGTAGGCTTGTCGTCCTTGGATCCTGCCACTAACTAATTCTCCTCCCTCGCATTATAAAGAATACTGTAACATTGTTACCTGCAGTCATCATTATCCGCCCCAAGATGATGGTGATTTATCCGTTTCACTCCTTGGAAACAATGCTTCATACGGCTCTAATACCTCATTGAGAATTTCCCTGCCTTTCTCTGAAAGCCTATATTTGATTATAGTTTTGTTGCCCCATGGCTCTTCAAATCTAGTCATAAGACCTTTTTCCACCATATCATCAATGATCTCCTTGTGTTTCACGTTGTTCAACCCGCAATAGCTCATTAACTTGGTCTGGTTCAACTCTCCGTATTCTGATAGCTTCAATATTATGTCTTTTCTGATGTAAACTCTGTCGCGATATTCGTGAACCAATTTAACCAAATTCCTCGGGCTTGATCATCGATATAGCATGAACCTATTATTGATACACATTAATAATCCTGCACTATGAGGTTCCTTCCAACTAAGATGAGGAGACAAATCTACCACTAGCATTATGGTTTGTGTACTCTTCCTAAATGGATTTTTGATAGGTCTAGCTTAAGGGTGAGGTAACTATGTTACGTGACAAGGGTGAACAATAATTAAAATACTTCAGACAGTAGTCTGCTCCATGACAAATTCAAAACTCGTAATCGGGGTCTGTATCGTTGCCTCAGGAATCGACCCTGTCAGAGATGAAAGTATAGAGCTTGCAATGCGACTTCAAGAAGAGGGAAAAGAATATTATCACTCCATGTGGCCCGGTGTTGGACATAGTGTTGGACATAGCACAGGCTCATTCATCTTTACTCCAGTGATACCTGAAACTCAAACATACCTTGATTCAATGACAGTCTATCTAAGAGGAGCGCTGACAGACAATAAGGAAAACCGAGGGGGATCCATATAACATGAGTGACCAAGAATCAAATCGCATTAGACGAATTGTAGGTTGGGGCATAATAGGATTGATAGTCGTGATAGGACTATCGATTGCCCTATCCCTCTATTTTGCATCCTGGCGGCCAGGAGGCTTCGCTTATCCCTTCTTCTTCCCATTTCATTTTGGCTGGCTAGGTGCCATCTTCCTGATATTCATAGTCTTCTTGGTAGCAAGATGGTTTTTCTGGCCTTGGAGAGGAGGAAGAGGAGGGTATTACTCGTACCCGCAGCAGCAAAGAGTGGACGCGGCATCAATTGTCAGAGAGAGATATGCTAAAGGCGAAATAACAAAAGAGCAGTTTGAACAAATGCTGCGCGACTTGCGGCAGGAGAGCGGCGGCTGAAGGATTAAGCCTACGTAATCAGGACCGCTTTTCACTCTCTTTTTGCATGGCCGTTTCGTCCATGTGTATTATTTCCCAAAGATGTCCATCTATATCCTGAAAACTACGTCCATACATCCATCCATGGTCTTGTGGCTCTCTAGATTCCCTACCTCCAGCTTCTATAACCCTGTTTATCATCTGATCTACTTTTCCTCTACTTTCGGCGGATAATGCTACTATCACTTCTGCATCTTTTGTAGCATCACAAATTTCTTTTTTAGTAAAAGTTTTAAAAAATTTTTCAACTAAGAGCATTACGAATATATCCTCACCAACGATCATACATGTTGCATTCTCATCGGTAAATTGAGGGTTAAATGTAAAACCAAGTTTCGTAAAGAACTTTACTGTCTTATTAAGATCTTTTACTGGTAAATTCACAAAAATTTTTGTTGCCATTAATATTATGTTAGAATGGTGACTTAAGATTATAAACGCTTTGAATTAGGCGGCCGGCTACCACAAGCATTTCAAGATGATTTCTATAGTTGCTTGAACAGAGGTCATCTCAAAAAAAATTCATTTAGAAGAGCGGAGAGTAACACAACGCTGATGATATCATTTGAACAGCTGCTTTTTCTATCACCTCTCTGCGTGCCAACATCTTATTCAGCCCTAGCTCTTTCTTTGGTTTGAACCAACAAGTTCTGATTTCGTTATCTATATGCTGCCAGGTTCCTTCTCATCTCTTCCTTGTCCTCCATAAAGGAAAGCAGTTAATCAATCTCTCAGTCCCGCTATTTCTGGTTTTTATATTTCATCGTATGTAGAATAACCCTTAAGGCCAAGCAATAGTGATGCATGGGCAATAGCCTTAGATAATGCCTCCTATGACTGACTGACAGAGAGACACACATATGCCTGCTCAGCTCTTTCTTATTCTTGGATTGATTGTCAGGGTTTCCAACCATTGCATTTTTGAAGGCACTGTTGAATGCATAGATGAAGCAGAGCCCCAGCAAGGTATTTAGCAATTGAGAAGATATCTGAAAGTCAATTAAAGAGCTGCTAGAGCATGACAGGCGCTTCCTATGATGATGATGAGGATGCTGACTATGATTTTGAGACAAGTCTTGATGGTACCAACCTGCATGGTTGGAAAATGTGCGGACAGGGCATGTTTGTACTTGGGCGTAAGATGATAATATCTGAGGGAGGGATGGGGCTATTGTGGTATACAAAGAAGAAGTTTCTGAACTTTATCCTGAAAGTAGATTGGAAAACAAGCTCAAGGGGAGACAATTCAGGCG
>JAICVG010000229.1 GCA_025935445.1 Nitrososphaera sp.
ACGGATTCCTCAAAATGAGATCAGAGGAATCATGGAAATTTCCTCCAAGAAACCTGAGGGGATTGAAATTATCAAAAGTGTGCTTATTGATGCAGCAGAAGGTACCAAGACTAACCCCAGTACCATAAGTATTGCATATATTGGGGCTCCAAGATATAGAATTGCGGTCAAAGCAGAGAATTTCAAGATGGCGGAAAAGGCAATGTCTCGTGCTATTGAAAAGATACAGAAAGGAATAGAAAAAAATCAAGGCAATTTTAATTTTACAAGAGAGAAATCAAAAAAGAAGCTCTACTAAATCGCCCACTCCAAGGCTTATTACCCAAATAGGCGAAGGTCAATTTGACCATAAAGATCAAATAAAATCTCCATCTCTCCCTCTCTCTTGTTTTTGTTCATAGTACACGATGATGAACCCGAGCTATTGAACTGCTGGTAAGAGTCCTAGGATCGCTATTATTACGTTGAAATCTTTGCCGCATTCTTCATTAACCAAAAGTTAGCCTATACTAATATTATTGCCCTAGACCATCATTATTAGCGTAGGCAAAGGTTTATTACTTGAGTTAACTTATTAAAAAGTATAAGCGTAATGATGTCCGTTAGAGTTATCGTTGTCGTGGCAGTTGCAGCAGCTGTTCTCTCTACTGCATTTGCAGTTGCCAGTCAATCTTTCATTGATTTCTTCGCCACAGCACAGGACGATAAATTAGGAAAAAATACTGTTGGAGGACATACGGCAGGTTATGGCTTATATGAGACTAGCGGAGACGTTTTAGACCCCGCAAATAGTTACACCACTGCCAGCGAAAAAGTGATCATAGACCCTGACAAATATCTCAGATCCTTTAACTACGGGCACGTTTTCAAGCTTGCTGACGGCTCCACTGTAAGGGAGTTCACTCTTGTTGCAGACGATAGGCAGACAATGGAAATATCACCAGGGGTATTCTACAACATATGGGCTTTTAATGGCACCATACCTGGCCCAACTCTAAGGGCTACTGAAGGCGATCTCATAAGAATAAACTTCATCAACAATGGCACAAAGCCTCATTCGATACATACACATGGAATCCACAAGGCCGAGATGGATGGGGTATTTGAAACTATCAATCCCAAAGGAAAATTCACTTATGAATTTTACGCCGAGGCTTTTGGAGTATATCCATATCACTGCCATGTCACCCCCCTTGAGGAGCACATTTCTCATGGCCTATATGGCGTATACATCGTCGATCCCAAGACTCCTAGGCCCGAAGCTGACGAGATGGTCATGATAATGAACGGCTTTGACACGGACTTTGATACTGAAAATAACTTCTATGCCGTGAATACTATCCCGTTCTACTATATGCATCATCCGATAGAGATACAAAAAGACAAGCTTGTCAGGGTATACCTTGTTAACATGCTGGAATTTGACCAGATAAACAACTTCCATCTTCACGGTAATCTATATCAGCTGTACAGAAGTGGTACGAGTATGGCGCCTAGTGAATACACAGACATGGTCACCATGAGCCAGGGCGAGCGGGCCATACTTGAGTTTAACTACAAGTATCCTGGTCAGTATATGTTCCACGCACACAAGACAGAGTTTGCAGAAAAAGGCTGGGTAGGACTTTTCTTGGTTAAGGATCTTGCCGAAACACAATTGGATGGCAGCAGTAGTAGTAGATTCCTAGAAACCAAGACAATATCGGGAGATGTTGGCACCTAACATGAAAAAAGATGAAATTCACAGATCATCATTACAACCGCGCTGGTTTGCAAGTGCAAAAATAGTGGCTGTTGGATTGGTTCCTTTAGTAGTTTTAGCAGCAATGGTTGCCTTTATCTTCGGTCCAGGTCAGCAATTTCTTGGTGCAGGCACGCCTCTTCCTGAAATCAGCATAGAGAGAATAGAGTTTCAAGAAGGCGGAAAAATAATCGCGTTCATACGCAACACGGGCCCAATCGATGTTACAGTAGCCCAAGCAGACGTCAATGACAGAATCCAGCAGGCTGCAATAGAGCCCAGCAAAGAATTGCCGAGGCTTGCAGAAGCGAAAGTGATAATTCCATTCCCTTGGAATAAAGGAGAAGCTTATGAGATAGGGGTGACTAGCTCTGATGGCACAAGATTTAGTAAGGGTGTCGATGCAGCTGCTCCTGCTCCAACTCCTGATATAGAACAGGCAGGATTCTTTGCGCTTATCGGAACCTATGTAGGTATTATACCAGTTTTGGCAGGACTCTTGTGGCTCCCGTTTATCAAGAGGCTCAGCCTTCGAAAATACAGATTCTTTCTCAGTCTGACTGCTGGTTTGCTGGTCTTTTTGGGAATTGATGCCCTAGTTGAGGGTGGCGGGATCGCTGCAGAGAGCGTAGCGGGGGTCTTCAACGGCCAGATTTTGATTGCCTTGGTAACAATATTATCATTTCTTGCATTGATGTATGCTTCTGCGAAGCTCGGAGAACGCAGCAAAGGCAGAAAAGAAGAAGAAGTCGATAAATTATCTTCATATGACTCTATACATGCAAGCCAGGCAAAAAGAACTCTGGATCAGCAGCAGCAGCAACATCACCTAGTTGTCAAGCCTGTAGCGATGGCAATGATGATATCAATTGGAATTGGACTTCACAACTTTGGAGAAGGGCTGGCCATAGGGGCATCCGTTGTCCTTGGACAAATTGCTCTAGGTACGTTCCTTATAGTAGGGTTTATGCTTCACAATACCACGGAAGGTTTTGCAATAGTCTCCCCACTTGCCAAGACAAGAGTAAGGGGAATGGTAGTCAAATTGATCATCATGGGCCTAATAGCTGGTGTCCCAACTATTTTTGGCACCTGGATCGGAGGATTTATCTATTCTCCTATTGCTGCGATAATATTCCTGTCAATAGGAGCGGGTGCAATATTCCAAGTTGTCTTTTTGATATACCAGGGGATGGCTAGGGCACAGGATGACGGAGGCAAGATAATGTCAGACGCGTCAATCATTGCAGGATTTGCCGTAGGCATGCTAATAATGTATGTAACAGGATTGATGGTCCCATCGTGATTAAAATGCAGAAGGATTCAACAACAACAATAGATACTAGCAAGAGGCAAGAAAACCTAAAGCTTTATTCAAAAAGAGTTCATTTAAGAAATAACAGCAGTAGCATTAACTCTAATAATAATAATGATAGTCGGCTTTCCTCAATCAGAGGCGCAAACAATGCCAGAAGGCCAGACTGCACATTTAGGATGGAAGACTACCTAGAAATTGTCTATGAGCTTGTTCAGCATAAGGGCTATGCCACCTTGGCCGATGTTGCAGAATATCTTAATGTCCGGCCACCAAGCGTGACAATGATGATGCGCCGGCTGGACCAGAGTGGCCTGCTAAATTATGAAAAATATCGTGGCATCAGATTAACAGAAAAGGGAATGGACATAGCAAAGATCATACACGATAGACACAGCGTTCTGTCAGAGTTTCTAAAAATGATTGGAGTCAGTGAAAAGATTGCAAACGAAGATGCCGAAAGCATGGAGCACCATCTTCATACTCAAACTATGCAACGACTGA
>JAICVG010000082.1 GCA_025935445.1 Nitrososphaera sp.
AGTTCTAACCAAAAGCGATCCATCATCCTTTACATCTGCAGCTATGCCTTGAATGATTCTATTGTTCTGCATCACTGCAACCTTCTGATGTAATATGTCAGAGTTTTTCTTCCACTCGTCTATGATCGTGTGAGGAGCACAGTGGTTCAGCTCCATATAATAATACTCAAGTCTCTCAAGTATCACCTTTGACAAGCCAAGTATGCTAGTCTTATGGCCGAGTTCATCGCTTAATGAAGTGACATTGACGCTCTTTTCAAGATGTGAAGAGATCGCCGACGAGTCAACATTTGCATTTATTCCAATCCCAATGACAGCGTAGTTAATCTGCTCCCCCTCCATGCTTATGTCAATGAGAATGCCAGCTACTTTTTTGCCAGATATCGTAATATCATTTGGCCATCTTAATTTGGCATCAAGTTGTGTAGTTTTTTTGATTGCATTACATACTGCGAGCGCGGCAGCAAATGGAAGGAGCGTGATCTTGGAACTGGAAATTCTTGGTCTTAAGACAACTGATAGCCATATGCCTCCCTTGGGTGATAGCCACTTCCGGTTTTGTCTGCCACGTCCGCTCTTTTGCTGCCCTGCAATAATCACTATACCATCGGAACTAGGATTTTTCTCAGCAAGCAAGATTGCAAGGTTCTGAGTTGAATGCGTAGTCAGCCGGTAGATTATTTTATCCTTACCTACAAATAAAGTGTCGAGCACCTTTGTAAGCTCCCATGGGAGGGGAAGAGTCGTCTCACCGGCAATTCTATAACCCATCCTGTGCCTAGACTCAATATTATAACCGTATTTGCGTAGGATCTTTATCCGCTTTGAGATTCCGCTTGTTGAAATGCCTGTCTCCTTTGCTAGGATTTTCCCTGATATGTACCCTTTTTGTAATCTGAGCAAGGAGAGGAGGTGCTCTTCTGACTGCATTTGACATTAGTGCGCATGAGCAGGTATAATATAGTAATCAAATTTATTCTATCATCTTGTCTGCTAAGTTGCTTCAATCATAATTTATATCGTCTAGATATCTCTTTATTATGTGAGAAATCGTAGCAGACCTGATATCATGGCCATTATTCTCGAGTCTGCTAACGGTGGGATAACAAAGACAAAGTTACTTACTCGCGCTAATCTTACCAATGGTCAGCTTAGACAGTATCTTGATGTTCTTATTACAAAAAAGCTAGTAGTGCAACTGGCTGACGAAGAGAAGAGACATTTGGCTTACCGGACCACAGAAAAAGGCATAAGATACCTATCAATCTATTCTACTCTAAAAAGCATCGCAGTCTTCCAACAGTAAGAAGACTAACTACTTGTTGTGTTATTGTTCCATTTGTAATAGACAGTGCCGCCTCGACACGTTGAGTAGACATCAGATTTGCCTTCTCTAAATGAACTAATAACTTCAAGCTCAGCCAGCAATCGTTCAATTTCATAGTCCCGCTTTCTTGGGGCAAGTAAATTCAGGATCTCTTCCCTTGAGTACATCTTTGAAGGCTCCCTACGCAATATATTTTGTATTTCCTGCATCAGCTCTGTTGATGTCAAGTCAATCACTTTTTCTTTGTCCTTGCCGATACTATAGACAATACATCACGGTCCTTTAACTGGTAGTTCACAGGCAACCTGATGCCGTCCCTGCCGTCAAGAGCATATATTACGCCCTTTGCCAGCTCGGTATGGATCTCCTTTGCAAGATCCTCAACAGTAGATCCTGACCTCATGAGGTATACATCTGGCAGCACATTCCCATGCTTGTCTGAGAGTTTTTGGATGTCAGCAACTGGGTAAACAGCGTTCATCTTGAGCAACTTGAATACGGCTACATTTATTGCAAACTGTACGCCGGTGCGCATATATTCGCCTAGGATATCCTTGCGTATGAAGTTAAGTGCCCACTTTTGCTTGTCATTGAGCTTTGTCTGATCGTTTATTTCAAAGCGTTCGTCGCCGGGAATGTACCGAATGATCCCCTTGCTTTCTGCACGCCGGAGTGTAAGTTCAGCATCAGCACTTGCAGGTATTATTATAACGTCACGGTATTCTTCGTGCAGACGCTTAAAGTTTTCCATCGCTGTAGGAAGGTCGACTTTGTTAGCAACTATCAGCGTAGGCTTCGATATCTCGCGCAGGCTCCAGCAAAAGTCCTTGCTCTCCTGTATCCCAAATTTGTCAAATATAGTCTCAGTCAGATTATTCTGTGCAAGGGCAAGCTTGACATGATCTTCTTTTACCCCAATGCCCCGGAAGACCTCTGTTATGGCAGCAACAGTGTTCATACCTGAGCTGATGGTGCGTGATATCTTGTCCCTGTTTGCCTCAAGCAGCTTCAGGTACCACATGACAAGCTCCTCCTCAATGTCTGCAACATCTGCAACTGGGTCGCCTGTGCCAGGCTCCGCGATCTTACCTGATGCGTCAATGCTGCCTGATGCGTCAACTATGTGCAGCAAAGCGTCTGATTGTGCTGCTATTGTGAGGAATTGGTTGCCAAGTCCCTTGCCTTCCCATGCACCCTTGATCAGGCCGGGCAAGTCGACAAGCTCAACTGGAATAAAGCGCCAGCCATCTATACAATCAGAGTTCTTGGGATTATCCTGCAGGTTGAACTCCTTGTGAACACAATGTGTTATCGCATGAGCGTTGCCCAATGCAGGCTTCTTTGTGGTGAACGGGTAATTGGATACGTCGGCCGACAGTAGCGTGGCAGAATTGAAGAACGTCGTTTTGCCTGTGTTTGTCTTACCAATCAGCCCTATCTTGATCATGGTTTATCACTCTATTATTATTTATATATACACTGTGCTCAGTGGACGTGGTGACAAACAAATCCAAGGTATCCGACTAAGCCTAGAAACCCTCCAAGCAGCGATAGGTGGATAAAGAAATCTTTCTTTTCAGCCAGTGAAAATTTTCTTTGCTTATAGGCCGGAACTGAGACCTGCATATCCCATATTACTATAGTATTGCTAACGGATAAGACTTGCTGCTCGCTTATTTAGGAAGCAAAATTTTCTGCTCATTAATCTTAATTTTTTGGTTGCTTGGAATCTAATTTTGTATGTCGTCAGTCTGTTGAACTCCATATTCGCATAGAGTGTGTGCTTCATTGTGTTTTTATCGTATATAGAGCGGTTCTATGTAGTGAACGTTAGAATCTCTTTTTAGATATTTCATACCTGAAACTATAAAAGAAAAGTTATGTTTTCCAGGCATTTTCAAGTGCCTGCCTGCTATCAGTTTATATGAAAGGCTTGCTACTGCTTCTCAGCCATCGGTTATTTATGCCCATATAACTACTCCCTGCTAAACGTGCATAGAAAATCGCCAGGATAACAATGATTATTATGGCATTATGATTTTTCGTTGCTTCTCTCTTTTTTGAAAGATTGTATTGCCGATATCTATCTTACTCTTTTTGAAAGGTTCTTGCTATTATTAAGCTCTACTCCTCCAGCCTTCCAAGAGCCATCTTGATCTCATCACAGCGCCAGGACATCTCACTTATCTGGTCTGCAGTAAAGTCAGACTCCCATCTGTCCAAGACTGTCTTGCAGATTTCCGCAGCGTTATATAGCACCGCCCAGTATGGGTGATGCTCTGCAGTTGTGTATGCTAGTTCCATCACCTCTCCTAAACCGGAAGATGCCCGATTGATATAGTGAGAACCTTCACCATAGATTCTGACAACGCTGCCCTCTCTATCGACACTTACTTTGAAAATGATATCTTGCTTCTGAAGTTCTTCGAGAACACCTTTGAGCCCGTCTAAAACCTTGTCTATACTTGACATCAGACAATATAGTATCATCAAGCGTATAATTTAACTCAGTCATCGAATAGCCTCCTGTGCTCTGCCATCATGCACCTGTTGTAT
This sequence comes from Nitrososphaera sp., assembly GCA_025935445.1. GTDB lineage: Archaea > Thermoproteota > Nitrososphaeria > Nitrososphaerales > Nitrososphaeraceae > Nitrososphaera. The sequence continues at coordinate 3,884 of JAICVG010000082.1, forward strand.
ACTGCAGAAATATCCTTTTCTCCGGCCATTTTCTCTGCTTCCTTGCTGTAGATACCCTCCTGCATCCAGATTACCTTGATGCCCTCCTTCTTTATAGTATCTTCAACCACGGAGGGTACATCTTCTGAACGTCTGAAAATATCGACGATGTCTATTTTGTCTGGTATGCTACTGACAGTAGGATATGACTTGCGTCCCAAGATTTCTGTTGCAGTAGGGTTAACGGGAATAACATTGTATCCGTGATCGATGAGGTACTTTGGCACATAATGGGCTGCCTTGTCCTCATTTTTTGACATTCCTACCACCGCGATGTTTTTTAACGTATAGAATTTCTTTATTTCATCATCCGAGTGAGAGTCTTTTTCCATCTGATAAATTTCATTTGCACATTATTTAAACAGACTAGGAGCCGATCATGCCAGGTAACTTCCAGGGAGTTCGATAGGGCTGTACTATCTGAATGTTTGGCTTCGCAGTGACTGTCACCTGGTCCAGCTGTACACCTTCAGGGGGCGAAAGCGTTAGCGTCTCGCCTGGCTGTAGAACGTTTATTGGAGGCTCTTTATTGCTCCCATAATCTACAAGCACGTTTGTAAGAGGCAGCCTGCCAGTATTCTTTATGACTACCCGTGCATTTGTAAAGAGTGACTGCTCGTCCTTGAGCGCATCTACGCTCAGATCGTAATCTTTCGTTGGGAGAGCTGAAGCAAACATTGCGACTAGGGCGACTGCAATTATACCAGCCGCTATTATCACAATAAGCGCTATGCGCATTATAAAAGATTGAGTCTGAAAATATTTAAGCTATTATTCACCTTTCATCTGTATCCTTGACTTAAAGACTGGACGTATACCAAGCGATGCATAATTACCTGTAGAGCAGGTAAAGCAGAGCTCTTCCTCCGGCATCCCTATTGCCTTTGCGAGATTGGCGGTGTCATTATATCCGACATAGTCCGCCCCTATTACCTGTGCAACGTGTGACCCTATCTTGTTGCTTGAATCTTCGGTAGTGCCATGCTGGAACGCTATTAATTCATCCTGCGATGGAAAGTCGATGCCGGCATAGCATGGGTAGCGTATAGGGGGATATGTAACTACAAGGCTTACCCTTTTTGCCCCTGCCATCCTAAGCGTTCTGATTATCTCAGCAGAGCTTGTGCCTCTTACGATGCTGTCGTCTACGATAACAACGTGCTTGTATTCAACTACTTCCGGGATCGGGATTATACCCTTGTTTATCTCGAGTCTGTTGTTTTGATATGGCTCGATAAAGCTGCGCATAGAGCCTTTCTTGCTGTACCTGTCCTTTAGCAATCCTTCTTCAAATGGAAGACCGAGCTCCTGTGCATACCCCAGAGCCGCTGGTCGTGCCGAGTCAGGGACTGGGACTACAACGTCTGCATTTGTTAAAGGAAATTTCTTTGCAAGGAACTGCCCTATCCTCTTCCGTGCAGCATAAATGTTGATTCCTTCCATTATGCTGGACGGATGCGCAAAATATGTATATTCAAATGCACAGTGAGCATGCGGCCGTTCGTTGGCAAAATGCTGCGAAGTCAAACCGCCCTTACTTATCTTCAAGAGCTCGCCCGGCTCTACATCCCGTGTTAGCTGCGCTCCGACTGCTGCAAGCGCACATGACTCTGAAGCAACAATATAGGTATTGGTTTCTCTATGATACCCAAGGACTAGCGGACGGAAACCACGTCCATCTCGGGCTGCATACACAGAACCCTCATCTGTCAGAAATGTAAAGCAGAAGGAGCCGACCATTTCTCCTTTCAAAATGTGCATAGCCTCTGCCATGTCCTCTTTGTCAGCTAAGTGCATGACAAGGCGCTGAGCTGCCACAAGAGTGTCGCTCATTGTCTGTGGGGTAAAGGTGCAACCGCCAACCATGCCTGACAACTCTTCGACATTGGCAATTGTGCCATTATGTGCGACACAGAGATCTTTTACTCTGAGAGGCTGGGCGTTTTCAATTGTACTCTTGCCAAGAGTGGAATAGCGAACATGTCCGATGGCCGTGTGAGACTTGTATTTTTTAATCACCATTGGGAACTCTGAGGCTGCGGAAGAGACAAGCCCAAGCCTTCTGAATGGCGGCTTGCCGGGAACTGCAATAC
>JAICVG010000203.1 GCA_025935445.1 Nitrososphaera sp.
AAAACTAGCGATATATATTATCATCATCTTCTTCTCTCAAAGCCCCTGTAATGCAAAAATTCTTCTCAATAATAAGGCTCTTCAATAATATCGCATCGACATTTCCAGCACTACGAATTTGTCAGTCAGGCTGTTTTAGGCAATTTTCAGAGATCTTGTTTTAGGAATGTTAGATTTTATGCCAAGAAGTAATAATAGTTACTTCTGAAGCATAGTATCGCCTGATGATGAATTGGCGGATCTGTGTCCTACCCAATTGTAGATGTAAAAATGTCATTGTAATCACCGATACATTTAATGCTGCAGATGCAAAAACTGTTCTACTGATTCAACTGAAATATTTGGTCTTGCTATCGCAAAAATGAAGGCTTGAGTAAAATATTGTATAAGAGGAGCTAGCTAGTGGCAGATCAGAAAACATATTGATGAAACTAGTTTCTTACACTGTGTCTGTGTATGACTGATCTGCATCATCCTTTATCAGACATGGACGCGTTTATCAGGCAGATATGGATGCCTTTGAATGCATAGCAACAAAGCGTGACGTAAGAGAATTTAGCTTACAAAATATTTCTGCAGAAATAAAGTCAAAAATCTTGGAAGCTGCACGGCTGACAGGCAGTGGCCTCAATACTCAGCATTGGCGATTTGTTGTTATAGAAGAAAAGAATTACCTTAAAAAACTTGCCGAGGATAGCACAAGTGGAGGTTGGGTTTCAGGCGCCAATTTTGCAGTAATTGTACTGACAAACCCTCGGCACAAATTCCACATGATTGATGCTGGAAGAGTGGTTCAGGACATGCAATTAGCTGCCTGGAATTACGGTGTAGCATCATGTTTATTCACTGGAGTACAAGACAAAAAATTGCGCAGTGATTTTGGTATTCCAAAAGATCTAAATCCAACGATAATAGTAGGTTTTGGATTTTCTGCCAAACAGATCTCTGGAAAGAGAAAGAACCGCATGCCACTAGATGAACTTGTTTACTATGAAAAATATGGCAACCCAAAGGAAGCATAAGGAGCGCTGGTATAATAAATTTACATTCGAATTGGATCCAGAGAAGGGTTTTTTTCTTATATCAAAATGGCTGTGGAGAGGACATCCCCCGGGAATAGACTAAAAGTGTATACATGTATATCTTTTACAAATAAGCACCTTTAAGACAGGGGAATGATTATTTTTTACACCAAAGAAAGACACTCCATCATAAAGTTATGCCTTCCAACAGGATTATCATTCAAGCGATATTCACGTAATGTCATCTGTGGTAAGAACCATTGCATTATTGTTGCCTGCCAGAGGTAGGTTTTTAATGGATTGACAACAACTTTTACTGCCCGAGCATGCAAGCAAACCAACAACAGCAGCTTGACGCCGTCGATAAAAAGCTTCTAAACGAGATCCAGTGGGTCTTTCCTCTTGTTGATAGGCCTTATCTAGAGATTGCAAATAGATATGACATTTCGGAGGAGGACGTCATGCGTAGGATAGCATTCATGAAGAATATGGGCATCATCCGACAGATCAACGCCATTTTTGACACAAGGCGACTTGGATACAAGAGCGCCCTTATTGCCTTTGCAGTTAGACCTGACAAACTTGACTATGTAGCGGGGAAAGTAAATGAGCACCCTGGGGTCAGCCACAACTATGAGCGCAATCATGAGTACAATATGTGGTTCACGCTTGCAGTGCCTCCAGGATCAGATATGAAGCAAGACCTTGACAGAATGGCGTCATTTGAAGGCGTTATCAAACATAGAGTTTTGCCGACACTAAAGCTCTACAAGATCGGCGTCAGGCTTGATATGGTTAATAAAGACCCGGATAAACTTGTGCCGACAGATAAAGTGAAGCATCTAAACCAAGAGAAAGTTCAACTAGGTGAGCGTGACAGAGAGTTCATCCGTGAATTGCAGAAGGACTTGGCAGTAGTGCCAGAGCCCTTCAAAGAGCTTGCCAATAGTTTAGATGTAACTACAGCGGGATTGTTTGCCAAGGCCACAGAATATGAAAACACTGGCATAATGAGGCGCTTTGCCGCAATACTTCGCCACCGCGAAGCTGGCTTTGTCGCAAATGGTATGGTCGTGTGGCAGGTGCCGGAGAACAGAGTAGACGAAGTAGGCTTCAGACTTGCTGCATTTCCACAGGTGAGTCACTGCTACAGGAGACCGGTTTATCCTGATTGGAGGTTCAATCTTTTCAGTATGGTACACGCTCGGACGCTGCAAGCGGCTGAAAAGATTGCTGCAGAAATATCAGAAACGGTGGGCATAAGGGACTATCAGATACTGTTTAGCTCACGAGAGTTCAAGAAAGAGCGCGTAAAATATTTTGTCTAGCGCATCTAGTTGTGGCATCCAGAAAAATCTAGCCTAAATAGACCGTATGGCATTTTTCAATGACAACCTTCAGCAATCCACTTATGAAGATATGGTCTGTAGAAGATCCTCCGTTTGCACTCTCATTTAGCAACAGGCTCGACATAAAAGTTCTTTTCATACATCTCTTCCATTCTTGCAATTTCAGTGCTATTTAGATACTTGCCATCTGACAACGATGTAAATACTTCTATTTCTTCAATACTTACCATTGTCGGCAGGATGACTGAAATTTGCTTTTGCGACAGTATGAACTTAATTGAGAGTTCTGTGATGTTCCATCCCTTGCTGCTTGCAAGAGGTCTCATATTCTCTATCTTTTGCATCGCCTCAATGATGAACTCTTGCTTTCTAAAACTGCGGTGGTCGTTCTTGTCAAACTTTGTATCCGTATTGATCTTGCCAGTAAGTAAGCCTGACGCATCAGGAACTCTTACCATTATGCCTACATTGCGCCGCTCTGCTGCTTGCATAAAGTCTCGTGCAGGGTCCTGCTCCAAAATATTGTAGACAGTCTGGAGGCATGTAATGTTCCTTTTTTCGATAGCTTCCAAGCCTTCGTCCTTCCACCCTATCGCTGGTCCAAGCGCCACCCCATGGCTCTTGATCGTGCCTTTTTTGACCATGTAATCAATAGAAGCAAAGAGCTTGTCGTTTTCTATTGCGTCCATCTTGGGATTGTGAAGGCTATAAACATCTATGTAATCAGTCTGCAGACGGTCAAGGCTCTGGCCAATAGCAAACTGCAAAAATTCTTGGTTGTGCTTTTGTGGCAGTTCACTGTGTCCTACCTGCTTGGCGCTATACATGTCATAGCCCCACTTTGTAGAATAGACCACGTCTTTACGCAAATCCTTGAACACTTGCGCTATAAGCTTCTCGCTTTTCCCCTTGCCGTAAATGTCTGCAGTCTCGAAAAAGTTGATACCCAAATCGTAGGCACGCTTTAGCATCCTGATCGCTTCATCGTCGTCAATCTTTTTTCCCCACCAGTCAAGCCCTATAGTCCATGCACCAAAGCCAATCTCGCTTACCTTTATACCACTCTTACCCAAAGTTCGGTATTTCATGCCGCTATAGATAGCACTCCCTTTACTTCAGACGCTATTGTGTCGAATTGCAGATCATCCATTATAGGTCTGCCGCTTGCATCTATGTCAAGCGGGATCCATGATCTGCAGCCAACCCATTCAGGCTTGTTTTCAATCAATATCGGTCGCTCAAGTTTGAAAACACGTAACAGTATTACACTCATAGGCTTCCTTGGATTGTAATCCATCCTTGCATTAACATAGTTTTCGTTCCAGATATGGTAGTTTGCAAGCATTCTAAGAGTAATGCGGTCCGTTATTTCTTTGACTTCTACGGATTCTGCATAGCTTGTAATCCTGTTGGTTCCGATGGCTGGCTGATCCTTTAGCACTTCGTCAAGCTTATTTGCATAGTCA
>JAICVG010000154.1 GCA_025935445.1 Nitrososphaera sp.
CAACCTTCAGGGATGAATGTAGTTGCGGCTTTTTCTTTTGAGTCTGCCCATTTAACAAAGCGACTCTCCTTTGGAGCTTGCGACTCTATTCTACCTATGTCACCTGTATTGTTAAGTGCAAGTTGGTAGCTGCTGCTGCTGCTGTAGATTATGTCCTCATTTGAGTTTGTATCTATCAAGAATTTGGACAGCTCGTCCATATTTTCAACTAACATGGAAGCAACTGTGCTTGATTCAGTACTTTTTGCATTCCACCAATCACCAGGAGCAGCAACATCCTCTGCAGGTATTGAAGAGGTGACTGTCATTATATCTGACTGGCTTTCGAATATATCCCACCCAGCCTGCAGAGACATTACTGTCTGTTCAGCTCTCTGTCCTTCTGCATATTCTGTCTTTGGCTCATTGACAGATACCGGACTGGACAGCAACAGTAAAAGGACACAACAGGCTAGCCAGCCATAACGAATCAACAAGCAGCAATCTACCTATACAATGATTAGATTTAACAATTAACTTAGATTAATATTCTACTATTATCTTCTATTAGCCCATTTCGAAATTGATAAAAAATTTTACTCCTATCTCTAGTTGTTGACAGGAGAGACCCAGCTACGTGCAAGAAGGACTAGAATAAAGATTCTCAAGGCCATAGCAGATAAAAACGGTGTAGCGGGTTTTTCAGATATCAAGCTTTCTACAGGACTTTCTACCGGGTCTATCTACTACCATCTTGAACGCATGGGCAACTATGTCACCAAGAACTCGAAATACTACGTGATCACAGAAGAAGGTCTGCAACATTTGCGTGAAGTCGATCCGAAATATGCTGCAGGCGCTGCCCCGCTTAAGAGAACAGAAGAGCAGGTGCAGCCAGAAGGTTCTGGCACATCAGAAGAAACCATCAGCCGGCCACGCTACTTAGGTGTGCGCCACTATGTGTTTTTGGGTGTAGTGCTGACAGCCACTGCATTTGCTGCGGCAGGTCTACTTACAGACTGGCAGGCCTTCTTTCTAAATGCAGGCGTCATAGCATCGATAGCAAGTGCAGCTACAATTGTAGCATCATTTTTGATGATAAGGTACTCTTATCCCGCATTCAGATACAGGGGCATGATGCTTTCAGTTTCAGCGCTTACAGTCCTGCTTGCAGGACTGTTCGTATTTTCAGGCGTCCAATTTACTGGTGCATCACCTGTGCAGCCATATGATAATTCGATGGATGCCCTGCTATCCTCATATTCGCTACACTGGCAGATCAGATAGGTACAGCGCGTACTGGCTGACAGAAAAAGTCCCTTGACATTCTTGATTTGTGGATAGGTAGTAAATATTCTATTACGCTCTATCCAGTACGTTATTTTGGAATACTGGAACAGACAATGGCCATACATCCAAGGCAGGCTGAGACTTACTTATAGAATTCTCAAACTTAATAACCAAGACGATCTAACCTCTATAAAAATGGCTCATAGTGGCACTGATAAGAGACAATCACAGAAATAATCTAAACATTGAACAGGACTACCAACTGAATAACCAACAACTGATTTAAACGACGGAAGAATCAACAGAACCATTAATTTTAATGTTTTAGAATTTATAGATAGTAGCGATCTTTACCTGCCTACCTCAAATATTACCATTGCTTTGGGCATCCTTGTACCTGAATTTGTCTAGCTTGATCAACTGGTGGTACGACCCAAACTGCGAGCTGTCGATGCTGTCAAGTGATGAGTCCTGATCCTCATTTTCATCAACAAACACCTTCAGTGTCCGATATGTAGTAGAGCGTTGTACCGGTATCCTGCCAGCGGCTCTTATCAACTGTCGGATCTCTTTTGGTCTCATCAGCTGCCCATGCGGTGCACCTGCAGCTGTCGATATACTCTCGTTGATCAGAGTGCCGCCAAAGTCGTTTACGCCGGCTGCAAGCAACAGCTGTGACATCCTCGCCCCCTCCTTAACCCATGAGACTTGTATGTTAGGAATATGATTGTTCAGCATTATCCTTGCCACAGCGTGCATCTTGACGACCTCGTTGCCATCTGCCCCCGGTCTCATTCTAGGAACGGTCTTGCGGTTGTACATTGGCGCTTCAGTGTGTACAAAGCTGAGTGGCACAAATTCTGTAAAGCCGTGCGTCTCCTTTTGGATGTTACGTAAAAGGTCAATGTGCTCTGCCTTATGGCGCGATGTTTCAATGTGGCCGTACATTATGGTTGAAGTAGTAGGTATTCCAAGAGCATGAGCTTGCTTGATGACTGCAATCCAGTCTTTCACTGAAATCCTGCCCGGCGATATCATATCTCGGAGACTCTGGTCAAGAATCTCTGCTGCAGTACCAGGTAAGCTCCCGATGCCAGCCTCTTTTAGCATTTTGAGGTATTCTGGCACGGGCGTTTCAGATCTTACTGCTCCATAAGCCACTTCTTCAGGGGAAAACGCGTGGATGTGTATGTCGGGCAGTTCTTTCTTAACTGCCTTACAGATGTCGATGTAGATATGCCCATCCATCTTGGGTGGCAGGCCAGCCTGTATACAGACCTCCGTGGCGCCAAAGCTTGCAGCTTCCTGCGCCCTTTTCACAATCTCCTCGGTAGGAAGAAAGTAGCCTTCCTCTTCGCGAAAGTCTCTACTAAATGCGCAAAAGCCGCACTGCTTGATGCAGACATTTGTAAAGTTGATGTTCCTATTGACCACGTACGTTGCATAATCACCCAAAGTCCTTTTGCGGAGTTCATCTGCCACCATTACTGAAAGGTTCAGTTCAAGGCCAGTAGAATCAAAGAGTTTGACTGCCTCATCTACTGATATATCCTTAGCGCTCAGTGCCTTGTCAAGGACTGACGCCACTATAGGGTCGGCATTTTTAAGTAGCGAATCAATCATTGACATAATAATCCTCCCTTACTAATCCCGAGCTGTCAGCAACCAAGCTTGCATACTTTTGCAGCCGCTCCGACGTAATAAATCCACCTTTGAGGAATTCAGGATAGATTGGAAGACGTGCTCTGAGCCTGCGGCCCTTACTTTCAGTTACCTTTCTTACTAGTCCAACAGAAGGCCAAGGAAACTCGGGGTTAACATGATCAATTGTAACTGGTGATATGCCGCCCCAGTCATTTATGCCAGCGGATATGTAGCGGCCAAAGATATCAGGGTTGAGGTTTGGGGGTACTTGGATATTCATACCCGGCATCGCGATCCTTGCCATAGCAACTGATCGAAGAAAATACTCCGGTGATACTGGTGGAAACTTCGCCATACCGGTCCCTGGCTTGGGAGCAAAGTTCTGCATTATAACTTCCTGTATGTGGCCATACTTTTCGTGCAATTGCCTTATCACAAACAGCGAATCGATCAGATCTTCTTGTGTTTCACCTATGCCTACCAGCAGACCAGTAGTAATAGGGATCCGGAGCTCGCCGGCACTCTCAAGCGTCTTTATCCTTACCTTGGGGTTCTTACTTGGTGCACCTTCGTGTGGCATGCCCTTTTCCATTAGCCGCTCGCTTGATGTTTCAAGCATCAGTCCAAGGCTTACGTTGGTGTCTTGCAGCATGGACATTTCCTTTTTGGTCAGGCTACCAGCATTTGTGTGTGGAAGCAATCCCGTTTTTTCAAGAACAAGCTCACTCATGCAGTAGATGTATTCAACAGTTGATGAATAGCCAAGAGAACTAAGCCAAGCTCTTGCCTGCTCGTATTTTTGCTCCGGTCGCTCGCCCGTTACAAACAACGCTTCTGTGCAGCGAATTTTTTTGCCAGCCTCTGCTATCGCAAGAACCTGACGAGGGTTCAGCATCGAAAGCATTGGGTCACCGGGTTCCTTTTTGTAGGTGCAGTAAGTGCATGTGTCACGGCAGAGATTTACAAGATTAATGAATACTTTCCTTGAATACGTGATTACGTCGGGTCTTGACATGTCCCTTATCCTGCCTGCGGCCATCAACAGCATATCGGTCGGACATTCTGCCATCAATTGATACGCTTCACTTTTCGTCACTCCTGAGTCGAAGGCATGGTGAAGCATCTCTACAACAGCATGATTAATGAGCAAATGCAGTAGTAATTGAAAGTGTACATCACTAATAAACAATATTACTACCGCTAAGAGGACTCTTGCTGGCTAGGCCTGGCTGCTAGAGTTGCGATAACTTCCATCGTCTGCCCTTCACGCAGGATCGTTAGTTTCAAATCATCACCTACCGACTTTTTCATTTCCACATAGGCCAAGATATCGTCGATCTTTCTCACTGTATTGTTATCGACTGCAATTATCACATCTCCCCCAAGCTTCATGGGTATGCCATCAATGACTGTGTCTTCGTTACCTCTTTGGATTCCAGCCTTTTCGGCAGGACTTCCGGCTACTACATCCATAACCAAAAAACCACGGGGCTCATCAAGACCGAGGCGGTCAGCTATTCCGGGCGTCATATCCATGCCTGCGACCCCAAGCCATGGATGCTGGTATGATCCTGTGGTGATAAGCGATGGCATGACCTGAGCTATTGTGTTTGACGGAATAGCAAAG
>JAICVG010000194.1 GCA_025935445.1 Nitrososphaera sp.
GACCAGCCAGAAGTGGATAAAGACGACGTTTCAGTATTAGGTGGGAGCCAAGGATCATGGATCGCAACAAGGGTAGCTGCTGCCAATCCATTTGTAAAGAATGTCTTGCTGCTGTCTACTGGAGCTGACAAACTAGGCGATATTATACATACGGAAATGGTAAACACCACCCTGCAGTATGTAAGGGAAGTTTTAGACAAGAATCATGATGGCTTTGTATCGTTATCCGAGGTTATGGCAACTGAGAATACACCCTACTGGACTGCTGGACTGATTCCAAGCATGATGCTTGTAGAAAACAGCACTACTGGCGACTATAGATTTGTAGGAGGATTAGAGACAAGAGAAGTTGACGGCGGCGAACAAGCAATAGACATTGACACCACACTCAGGAGTTTCCTTGAGCAAAGATTTCGATCAATATTTGTAGATACTGAGGATAGATCCTGCCCGTATCTAGGTGTGGGGTGTCCTCCTATGATGAGGTCTATGGCAGAACTTGACAATCTAAGCGTAATTGGAAATCTCTCCTCCTCTAGCATTCTGATAATTCAAGGTGGACATGATTTAGGACAGCCGCCTGCGCAAGCGTTCATGCTAGAACAGAAACTGCTGGATCTAAACCATCCTGATCACACAATAATAGTATATCCTGGTCATGGACATCTTCTGACAAATATTGGAGAAGACAGCTGGATTGAGGTACCTGGTCCACTTCCTGATTACATCTTAGAAGACATATACTCTTGGCTGACAAATCCTGACAGGAAGCTGAGTAGACAGAGTGATATGAGTATAGAACTGTCAGCATTAACATGAGCTGGTTTTTTCCAGCTTCTTGCTAATTGCTCTGGGAACTGCAACTGTCCTTTCTTCCCTTTCTGCATTCATAGCTCCTATCATCTTTTTCCTTGTAGTAAATACTATTATTATTCCGTTTGAAGAAAATAGGCTTCAGAAGAACTTTGGCATGGAGTATGAAAGGTATATGGAATCAGTTAGGAGATGGCTATAGATTATAGAAAAAGCCTTCTGGATAACTTCTGACCTAGATATTACATATCCAGGGTTAATTACGCATTTCATCAGAGTTTGGTTAATGATGGTGTGTTGGCATTCCTTCTTTTTTCTGTTCCCGCTTCATAGCCCAGTACATCGCAGGATAAGCTACTGCGTAACCTGCTGGTAGTATTATTCCAAGACCTAGCCAGAATAATGCATCTGTTAGAGCAGCGTGCATAAATCCAGGGATAACGAACGCTAGCGAGTTTTCAGTAATTTCCATTGCAGCAATGCTTGCTGTATCACCAATGACTGTGACCCTTGCTGCTTGTCTAAATGGCATTGTCTTGAGCATTGGAATTATTGTGAAGGCGTATCCTATTGCAAATGCAAGCCCTACTGCTAGAATAAGTGTCGAAATCATATCCCAACCAAGAACAAAGCCTATTGCAGCTCCGACACCTTCGCCAATGTTGCAACCAATCAAGCATCTGAGAGCATGCTTTGCTGTTTGCCATCGCAAGCTGCTGCTGGCGACGCTACTATTATGCGGGTGTCCCACATCCTCGTCTTTATGATCTCTTCGCACCTTACAATTGGAGTATGGATTCCTTAGTATAAAGCAAGAGTAACTCACACTCGTAATTGTGAAAAGGCAAGTATCCTAGTACAAAGTCCGAACAACTGGTGTAGTACAAAGAAGATCCTGTCCATATCTGTGAGCTATTCCCTTTTCCCGCTTCCAAGTAATTATATCCCCCACTAACCTTGAGAACATCTGCAACCTCTACAAGGTACTTCTCTAAACCCTCATAAAGAAGAGAGACATATGCAAGGAGGTATAGATAGATATGAATTATTCCGAATCGTTTGTAAAAGAACATATAGAAAAGTGGGTTACTGCCTGGAATAATCATGATCTAAAGACTGTCCTTTCAATGTATTCTGATGATATTGAATTCTCCAGTCCAAAAGTCAAAGTGGTATTTCCTGAACGGAAACAATCAAAAGTTACCAACAAAAGAGAGCTTGAGGAATATTGGACTAAGGCTTTGAAGAATTATCCTAATCTGCATTTCACACCAAAGCAAATAATATCTCAGGGAAATGTCTGCGTTTTTGAGTATTCTGCCGTTCTCGATGCACCAAATAAGAAAACTTCCGTAATTGAGAAATTTGAGTTCAGAGATGATGGACTAATAAATAAGTCAAGCGGGTTTTATGGAGCGACAGAAGAAGAATAAGAGGAAGAAGAGTAGCAGCTGGATACAGAGAGCTCTCTCTACTAAGGAAACATGACACTCCCTTTTCTTCTTCTTCTCTTCCTTTACTTCATTCTCTTATTTTGATTCAGTTCTCATTATAGTCTCTGTCGATAACTGCTATTTGGATAGGCTTTCGAAAGCTTCCAAGCTGAGGTCGTGGGTTCAAATCCCGCCTGTATTTTTATCACTCTTTTTACTACGGTATTGAATCAGGCTTGTTTTAAGTAGTTTGATCAATGACTCAGTCATTACAGGAAGAAATAATCAGACTTCTCGTATGTCGATACGCTCCCGCATTTAGGACAGTGTTCTCTCTTCTCCTGGAGAAGAGCAGTTTTGAAATAAGTCGTGTCCATTTGGATAATTGATGGATGCTCATGACCGCAATCTCGGCATTTTACCATCATGGTTGTAGTTGACAAGTCTTCTACTAGCATTATCATTCTTCGACTACATATCGTGTTATTTTACTACAGTAGCATTTATCCTCTGCAGCTTTTTATGATAAAATTGTTCGACTCTTTCTGAAAAATCGCAGATATAGGAACCGTCCATATCGTCGGATAACTTTATCGTCAGATGCCATCTATTTGATATAGTATTTTCACTAGCTAAGGAAACGAGTGAAAAGCGATTGATTTTGACTTTAATCAGAAAAAAGGTGTATTGTGACGGTCTAAGCATCTGGTGAATTAGCACGTAAAATGCTATTATTGTCAAAAAGTAACATATCTATCTGGGGTAACCCGATAAAGATAGGTATGACTATCAATTAGTAAGATGGAGCTATTGGGATTTGAGCAGCAGTTAAGTTCCACCTCATCTGATGCCTTAGTTACAATGCGATGGGAGCTAAGGTCGTGGGTTCAAATCTCACAGAATATGTTTCTTTTAATCTAGTAGAATACGGTATTGTTTCAAGAAATCATATGACGGACTAAAAACTGAGCATAAACACAGCCCGATTGGTCTTCTAAAATCCTCTGCCTACACCCTAATAGTGGGTCTAGTTATCTAGTATACTAGCCCTCTCTCTCCGTTTAGTCATAAGTAACCCCTTTACCTTTTACGAAAGAGACACCACAACAGCAATAACCACAGCCAACCCATGAGAGAAAAGTCTGAAATCAAAATTTTTAAAGGTTTGCTATCATTCTTCATCAAAATTATAGCCTCAGAGCAATTAAAGCAGTTAGAATTCTTTTAGAGGTTCAACGTTAAGGATTACTTCATTACCCTGTATTTTGCATTGATAGACCAAGAAAGAAAACATCAAAGTCAGTATTCTGTTCTATACTTGTTAAATCGCATCCCGTGTATTGGCTGCAGCTATAGTGAGGTCTTTATCATGGGAAAACTATCCAAGAAGCAGAACAACAGCAGCTACAAGCCAAGAATTGTTATTGGCAGAATGAACTTGACTCGCTTGGAATAGAGCCAAAACGAAAGACAGAACTAAATGATGCAGAAGAACTTGAAAAGCTTGCAGACATTATCAAACAGGCAATGTTTCAAGACTATAAAGTAGCATATAGTGAAAAAGGCAATGCTCATAAAGAAGAAGCACTTTCGACAGTTACTGTTGGCTGAGGTCGTGGGTTCAAATCCCACCAGGTCCATTTCTTACTGTTGTACAACTACGGTATTAGATTGAGCTTGTTTTTTGATAGTTGTCGGACAAATTCAGCAGTAATGCC
>JAICVG010000216.1 GCA_025935445.1 Nitrososphaera sp.
AAATTGATTTTGAACTTGCGCGGAAGGTTCTGGCACATTGGGTTGCGCAATAAGAACCTTGCAATCGCTTTAGCATATGGAGTAGCATCAAACGCTTCGCTCGGGCACACGCCGGCAAAGTGGCTGCACATGACATTTCTGACAGTGTTTCCACACGCTTCTCTGGTTGTGAGGCCGACTTCGACTAGACCTCTCATGACTTCGCTGACATCTTCGAGCTGAACCCAGTGGAGCTGAATGTTCTGGCGAGTCGAAACATGAGCAGAGCCTATTGAAAATGCTTCAGAGAGGCTTGCGATCTTCTCAAGCTGCTCAGGTGTTATTTCGCCGCCTGGCACCTTTATTCTGACCATGCTGTAGTCCATGCGAAGACGCGATCCGTAGGCTCCATGCTGCAGTCTGAAACGCCTGAAGTCATCATCTGAAATCTTGCCTTGCCTGAATAGCCTGACTTTTTTAGCAAAGATCTCTGTTTCCTCTTCCCTACCCCATCTCGGGTTGGGCTTTGGGGCAGGTTTGGAGTTGACAGCAGCCACTCTAGATTTCTTCATTAGTCTATATAAGATGCATAATCTAAATCATATATATTTCTGTGGATGTGGGAGATATTAGCAGCGATTCTCTGGACGAGCGGCAATATACAGCAGCCATCTTATCACAGGCCTACTTTAACACGACATGCTGTTCCTTCATCATCATAGTTGTAAAAAGAAGAAATATGCTGAACAAGCCTGATTCTAAAAAGATTCTCTATTGAAAAACTGCCCGCTCATAAACTCAAAAAAATCTACCATAATCAATAATATGTGATTTTTTAACAAGAAAGATGCTTTTGGAGCAAAAGGATCTTTTCAACGTGTCATACATGACGGCAACGCAAAGCAAAATGCACGCCGGAATCAAGATTTTGCTCACTCTTTACTCACATGCAAATCTGCATTGAAGACGTTAAAACTGACATCAGACAGGCACTCTGGCTCTCGATGTTGCCACCGTGACGTTCCTATTAGGAGAGATTATTAGAGGCAATTACCGTAGACAGATGTTGTGACTGATTTCTATGGACAAGCATAGAAGCTTAAAATCCCGAATCTAAACCTGTCAGCAAAATACATGTACAAGCCCGGGCCTAGACCAGTCATTTCGTCAGAAGCGAAAGCGGCAAAAAAATAGCATAAGATTAAAATCACCTATTCACTGGCTTGCTCACTGCAATGGGAAAGAGAACATTAGTTCGCCGAAGGGGTCGAGGGGGCAAACAATTTCGAGCAATCATTGTCGGAAAGATTGCGCCAGCCAAGTACCCAAATTTCAAGCTAGACGAGCATCATACCGGTAGAGTAGTTGACATTGTTCACGAGAGGGGGCGCAATGCTCCCCTTGCAAAAATACAGTTTGACAATGGAAGGTATTCTTTAGTCCCAGCACCTGAGGGCACAATGGCTGGTAACACAATCGAAGTTGGCACCAGCACAGCCGCAAGTGCAGGCAATATCCTTGCGCTCGAGTCGGTTCCAGATGGAACTGTAGTATGCAATATTGAAAAGAATGCCGGGGATGGGGGCAAGCTGATAAAGGCCGCCGGCTCATCAGCAGTGGTATTTGCTCATAGCCCAGAAGGTGTGACTATCAGGTTCCCCTCTGGTAAGTTCCTAACGCTCAACCAAAAGTGCAGAGCAATGGTTGGAGCGATTGCAGGCGGAGGGCATAAGGAAAAGCCATTCTTGAAGGCAGGAACCCGTGCAAAGCATATGCAAGCCCATGGCAGGCTGTACCCAACGGTAAGAGGCATTGCCCAGGCTGCAGTCTACCACCCGCATGGGGGCGGAAGGCATCAGCACATCGGCCGGCAGTCGTCAGTTGGTAGGACAACTCCGCCAGGACGCAAGGTGGGCATTATAGCTCCGAGGAAGACAGGGCGGGGCAGGATCAAGGATATTCATCAGCAGCGGCGGCAAAAGTAGGCCTGAAACCTTCCCTTTTTTCCTTTTTGTGGAAGAGTACGCGTAAAGGCTATATTCTATTTCATGTTTTAGCGGTTGTAAATATGAAAGCGGAACAGTTTTCAAAGAATGTATTAGCACTCGATCCTATGATGAGATTTGCAGGGGTAATGGAAAAATCCGGCCATCTATATGCAGGAACCCGGAGGGAAGGCATTGAAGAGCATCTAAAGGGCAGAAATTCTGAGATCAGTTACGCCCAGTCTGCATACATTGTCGACCTGAGGAAGATGTTCACACCAGAACTTGGCAACCTCAAGACAGTTGCCTACGTGTACGACAAGGTTAACCTAATTAATTTTCCAGTCAAGGATCACTTGCTTGTGATATCTACAGAGGCTGCAGCAAAGGTCGATGACATATGCGAAAAGATATTAAAATATATTACATCTGTAGAAAATGAACTCTCACTTTATCCGCCCGCCAATATTGTGAATCAGGAAAAAAAAGAGATGCTGCGGAATCTTCACGAATCTGGGATTTCAGAAGACATGATAGCAGATCAGCTTGATCTTGATGTCAACACAGTGAAGATGATCATCGAGGAGATCAAGTAAACGACTTGTCCTCTCCATTTGAACTAGCTAGCCTACTGAATTCTTCATAGATAGATATAGCTATGCTGACAGTAGACTCCAGGGGACGTCTGTGTATGCAATGTCATGCATGATACCAGAGTCTTTAAGGACTAGGGCTATCAGAAAGACTGCAACCGCATTCTTGGGATTCAGAGACTATATATCGACGATACTCTGTAGGTTTAGCTATAGCGTAATTAATGTATGTGTAAATTATTAAAAATAGCATATATACAAATTCTCCCTCTCTTTTCTTTGCAGAATGGACAAAACTTTTTGTTGTTAACTATGACAAAGCTTTTACTAATGGGAACTTCTTGGATACTGCTTTCGTAGCTTACGAGTCTGACGTAATGGACTTCAAAGAAAAAATTTTGCAACGTTCGAACCAAGAAGCCGCCGTGAGTATCGATAGCAACAATATTGAAGTAGGCAAGTATGGTTCATTAGTCACTTATCCACAGCATAGTCTGCAGAGGCTCTACTGGTGAAAAGTCAACGTAGACAATTATGCATTACCCGATCATCTCTTGCCCAGTCTGGGATATATATAGGAGTCTATCGGTAGTTGCTTCAGTGGCAACACTAGCTAATTTTTAAACTAAAGAATGAACAGATATCTAAATATACACATATAAGAATCGTATATATCTTTGTCTTTCTGCAGTTTTTCTATTCATTAGGTCATGAAGTTGATAGATGCTGTTCATGCCTGGATAATGTAGTAGAATAAGCAAGACAAACATGTATTACCAAAGAATACAAAAGACCTACTTGCGGCAGCGGCGGCCAAGAAAAGAAAATAGCCTTGCTTGTAAGCAGGAGAGAGCGCTGTTGTTCTTAATAGCGTGTCATAGGGTTCTTGGCCTAGTTGCCGCTATCAATAAGATTAGCAGAGCGAAAAAATTCCCAAACGAGTGCGCCGTGTTATCTTCTGCCTCTTGAAGGATAAGCAGGCCTAGTTGACAAAAGCTATCTATATCTATAGTTGATTTAGTATTTGCCAACTAACTTCATTATCTTTGCAATGCCCCTGTCTGCATTAGCAAAAACTGCTCAAGCAATTCTACTTTATACTATCTCTCTCTTTC
>JAICVG010000314.1 GCA_025935445.1 Nitrososphaera sp.
CCAAAATACTGATATCAGTGTGACAATTCCATCAGTTGATGAACTGCTTTCTAGATATAGTTATTAATTTGCCAGTCTGTCATGTTTTTGTATCTCTTTGGCAAGCTGCACCATGCTGACCATTTTTATAACATGCCCTGACCTAGACAGACGTTCTATAGAATATTTCTTCGCAGACAATATAAGTTCGTATCTTGTTCTCAACTATGGTTTAATGTCGTCGCATCGTTTAGCTAATAGTGAAGTGCATCACATCAAAGCGAGGTGGCTATAGCCTGTTGTTGTCTTCTGCTAATTCTATACTGGTAGTTGATGACGAGCTGGATATAGTATTGATCTTCAAACGGGCATTGAGTAGGCAGGGCTATACCGTCTTTGGTTTTACTGATCCTTTGCTGGCTCTTGAACATTTTAAGGCAAACTCCGCAGATTATGGCTTGGTAATAACAGATGTTAGGATGCCGCGGATGAGTGGCTTTGAGCTTGCTGCAAACATTAAAGTTACCAAGCCAGATGCAAAAGTAGTTTTCATGTCGGCATTTGAAGTAAGTGACCTTGAGTTTTCAAGGCCCGGAGTCAAAATAAATGACTTCCTCCGAAAGCCGGTTGACGTCAAGACCCTTGTGCGAATAGTCAAGGTGGCTATGGGAAACTAAAAATTATCTATCATCTTTGCAACTGATTGCAAAAAGTGTGCCAGCAGAAGTACAAAACAGAAACCACTAATTTCAGAATTTAGAAACATAAGGATTATGATCTGATCTGTTGAATTCTCTGGAAAAATTCTTGTATGAAGCAATGTCCACCACCATGACGAGGACATGGCACGGTCCTATGGCCTCTCGGATTATATTAGACATGGTGATCTTCAAGACTAAATCGAAAAGATGGAGCACCAGCTCTTGATTCATGCATAAAATATTGAAGTGACCTTGGTGCTATACAACGTTGGCAAGATGTATAACTAGAACCTCCTCCTCTGCTTGCAGACATCTCTCTGCAGCTGCTCAAGCTGCATCTATCTTCTAAAGCGTCCCGAGTGCTTGTCTTGTCAGATCTGTATCAATGTCGCAACCTTGGAAGAAACTTGTTCATTCCTCTATCTCTATTGTATACATAAAGACTGTATGGGAATTATTCTAATCAAGCCAATAAACCCACTTTAAACATTCAGCCCATACATTCTAGAATGACTTTGCTGCAAACCGGTTCTCCAAGGTCGGATTTGCCTGTATATCTGTGCTCATGGTATGCAGGTGCTCTATAGGTTATCACTCCATCAATGAATGCATCACGTTGCAGCGAGCACAAAGCGAATTTGCGATAATCAAAAAGAAGATATGGTGTAAGATTTATGTTAATGCTATGTCTCAAAACGAGATTGTGTATCTAAAATACCAGAACCTAGAAGACATGCTCAAGGTGATAATCTACTCTGCTCAGTCGATGATTGGAGTCATTCCCATGCTCTATTATATTCACTACAACAGCAAGCATGTCCTTTTCATTCAGACAGGTGCAGTTGGAGGCGTGACGATTCACTATGTTGTTGAGAATGAAAAGCCGACCAAAAAGTTCATTCAGCTAAAAAGGCTTTCTGGAGAATTCACATTCGTAGATAGCATAGGAACTGACGCACAGTCATTATATGTTCCGATATTAGGGCTCGAAAAATCTACTCTTGCCTTTCCAACCCTATAGGAAGAAAAAGTTTTAGGGCAAGGCAACATAGATTTTCTATCAAACCCAGAAAATCATCCAGAAAGGCAAGACCGGCAAATGAAGTTTCAGAGGATGACATTAGCGCTTTTTTGCAAGCGATCAGGAATTTTGAGGGCTATCCGAAGCTAAGAGATATTCGGAGGATGCTTCCACCCCTAACGCCAGTCCAGATAAACGTTATAGCGCGGTACTTGGAAAGGTCTGGGGCAATAGTTATTGACGCTGATGGGTACATCACGTGGATACGCAATGAAGATCCGGGACAGTTGACGCTAGGTGAGGTATCTGAGATAAGTAGTGACCTCAAGGAACTGCTAGAGAAGCACCAGAATAGAGAGGATTTAACCTGATATCTCAAGATCTTATGTTAAGTTTGGCTATCTGGTTTCGATATCGTAGAGAATACAAGTAGGATAGATATATTGTTGTTGATTGTTGCAATATTATTTGAGGTTGCAAACAGTGGTGCAACCAAGACCAAAATAATGTACGATGTTTTTATTCTCTCTGTTGTCATGCTCGCAGCTAAAACGAATATTGACCAACATTGTTTGAAAAACTGTCTTATGAAGATGAGAAGAAAAGAATTAAACTACAACAAGAAAGTTAGGATCTTCGATCCA
>JAICVG010000158.1 GCA_025935445.1 Nitrososphaera sp.
GAAAGGTAGTCGGAAACGACGAAACCACCGACCTTGCAGTGCTCAAGCTGGAATCAGAACAGTCGCTTCCAGCTACACAGCTTGGCAACTCAGACAACCTAAAGACAGGTCAGATAGTGATTGCAATTGGCAACCCCTTTGGGCTCACTGGAGGACCCGCAGTAAGTGCTGGCATAGTCAGCTCATTGAATAGAAGCATACAGACAAGGAGCGGCGTGCTAGAGCTAATACAGACTGATGCTGCCATCAACCCAGGCAACTCAGGTGGACCACTTGTCAATACTAAGGGAGAAGTGATTGCTATCAATACCGCCAACATGCCATATGCACAGGGCATTGGGTTTGCAGTTCCTATCAACACAGCCAAGTCAATATTGAAAGAATTGATAGAGAGGGGTAAGGTAACTCGGCCCTGGATTGGCGTTGCGTCAATGAAGGTTACCCCCCAGCTTGCACGATACTATGGACTCCCTGTGATTGATGGAGCGCTCATTGCAAGAGTTGAGCCTTATAGCCCGGCTGACGATGCAGGGCTAAGAAAAGGAGACATCATCGAGGAAATAGATGGCAACACGATAAAAGACCCTTCAGAGATCGCTTCATACGTGCGCAAAAAGCAGGTAAATGACCGACTAACAGTTACTATCAATCGCTATGGGCGCCAGTTTCAACTTCCAGTTCCAGTCGACGAGCGCCCATAAAATATTTTTTATCAAAACACTTTTGAGCGTGAGCGGCAATAATCATCCCAGTGTCTGACTATGATTCAATGGACGAGCTGATTAAGGAGATTGAAAAGGAAGAGGCAGCTATAGTGATTACCAAAGACATCAGAAAGTATAGGAAACCTGTCACTGTGATATCAGGCCTTCAGGACAGAAAAGATTTGAAGGAAATTACAAAGCAGCTAAAGACCAAGATTGGCACAGGAGGCACGTTTAAGGAGGGCCAGATAATCCTCCAAGGAGATCATCGAGAGACGGCTAAGAGTCTACTGGCTCAGATGGGCTTCAAGGAAGAGGCAATTGAGGTGTATTAGTAGCATTTTACTTACCTGCTATCCAGATGGTTACTTTATAATTTATATCATGAAGGGGCGCTTGTAATATGCAAGTGGAAAGCGACATTCCGACTGAATCAACAACTCTCAAGGACGAGACCCCTGGAGAGGACTTTGCAGCGGAAAAGCAGATGATCAATGGCAAGGCGGCAGTAGCTGCTCAGATCCTAGTAGAAGAAGATGACGACTCGCAGGAATCGCTTAGTGCAACTGATTTTCATAACAACGATAACAAGATCTTGGCATTGCTGAATGAAGATGGATCAAATT
This sequence comes from Nitrososphaera sp., assembly GCA_025935445.1. Classification (GTDB taxonomy): domain Archaea; phylum Thermoproteota; class Nitrososphaeria; order Nitrososphaerales; family Nitrososphaeraceae; genus Nitrososphaera. The sequence continues at coordinate 1,331 of JAICVG010000158.1, forward strand.
ACTCGTTTAAAGGCTTGATGCGTAAGCTCAACCTCCACCAGCAAAGCTTGTCAAGGGCGCTCCGTAGGCTAGAAGAAATGGAGCTTGTAGAAAAGTCTCCGGTAGGTTATCGGCTTAGCAAGGCTGGTGCAACTGCAATGTCAAGGATCGAGTTGTTGCAGCAACAACACAAACCAACGGGCAGAGAGTATATGCAGTTATTACAGACGTATATCCCGCTTAACATCAAGGCCTCAGAAGTGATGCGCCACTTGATCGGGAAGTGGTTTAAGAACCTTCGGTGGATAGGCATGATAAGGAGTGATACAGGTTATACGCTGCAGTGGACAAGCGATGATGGCGCGTTCCAAATCAACCTTCGATTGATCGCAGACTATATTGTCATCGAGACAAATGCATCTACTGAAAAAGAAAAGGTGCAGGCGATGGTGGGATCGTATATCATCTATGAGCAGATAACAAAGGTGATGCAGAGCAGGCTTGATGCATATGTACTGGATCACCGAGATGCAAGCGCAATCAATTAGCTTTACCAAGTAATTCCGTTATGAGAGATAGTGCCTTTGTAGGATTTGAAAATACCAGCCAGCCAGAAGCTATAGTCGCTCTTGTCAAGAGCTCTCGCTATGACTGCCGCCATGATCTCACCAGCCTAGTTGCCACCATGATTGAGGCAGGTAAAACGGCCATATACGAAAGCAGCAGTCCATCTACATAATATGAGCCGTCTACTACCATTCGGCGAATTTGTAACATTGCTCCTAATCTTCTTATGTTGCTGAGTTGCTTCTTTCTCTTTTTCTGAGGCTGCTGCTTTCTCTTATCGCTGTTATTATCATTAATCTTTTCATGATGATGGTAGTGGTAATATGCTGTTTTTGTGCCAATAGTGTCAACAACCTGTTATTCTACGACAAAAGATTAGCTCTTTAGTTATCCCCTTCTTTCTTCCCGTTCTATGCTTGGAATTCCTCCAAGGTGAAATTATCATGCTCAAAAGTAAGAAAAAAGCTAATGGTAATGAAGAACTATCAAGCTATCATATATATACAGAGAAATATCTAACGATAGATTAGACTTATTTTAGCTCAATAATGTACTGAGCTTATAAATACAACGAGCTTATATGCTCCTACATTGTTATACTACAAGCTTCAAGATGTCAATTGATATGCAAGTTGTATAGCTTCTTTTATGAAAAGTTTAACGATGACGAACTAGCTGTGACTTATTTCCAGCAATACGGGTCAATTAATTCCCTATCTTCCTATACTACTATCAGAGAAATGACAACAATCGTTGGTATCAAGACCAAAGAAGGAGTCGTGCTAGGCTCTGACAAGCGTGCAAGCAAGGGCTTTTTCATTGGCTCAAAAATAACGCAAAAGATAGCCAAGGTAGATGACACACTTGCTGTGGCAATAGCAGGACAGTTATCTGATGCAGAGTATTTGATTAAAGTCGCCAAGGCGGAGCGCCAGCTGATGGAGTTGCGTAGAGGCTTTCCGCTCACAACCAAGGAATCAGCAAGATTGATCGCAAATCTTGCGTACTCCGGCCTAAAGAACTATCAGCCCTATTTTGTCGAATTGTTAGTCGCTGGTGTTGACCAAGAAGGCGGGCACGTCTATGCAGCAGATATGAGTGGAGCGATAACAAGCGAAGATTTTGCCTCCTCAGGCTCTGGCTCGCCCATTGCCTATGGAGTGCTTGAGAGTATGTATCACAAAGAAATTACAAATGAACAGGCTGAGGCTATGGCTACAAAAGCGGTGGCTGCAGCTATGGAGCGGGATCCTGGCTCTGGCAACGGTATAGAGGTACTTGCTATCCCAAACCTGTTGGCAACAGTGGAGGTGAAAAAGTAGGAGATGGCTGAAACAGCAGGAGGAGGAGCAAACATTGCTGCTGGAGGAAGATATCCTTACTATTATGGGCCGGAAGGCCGGTTGGTGCTGGTCGATAGCGCCCTTGAAGCAGTAAATAGGGGATCAACCACAATAGGGATCAAGACTCCGGCATTTGCGCTCCTAGCAAGCCACATCAAGCCCGTCAGGCCGCTGATAGACCCGGCAGAAAAGATATTCGTAATCGATGGTCATATCGGTGCAACCGGCTCAGGGTATATTGGCGACATATTGCAGCTGATAGACGAGCTGAGACTTGAAGCACAGAAGCACCGGCTCAACTTTGAAAGTCCGATAGATGTCGGCTCGCTTGCAAAGCATCTGGGGTCGTTTCTGCACAATTACACTGTGTACGCAGTTAGGCCACAGGCTGCATCTGTGATCATAGCTGGCGTCGATCAGACTGGCCTGCAGCTCTATCAGGTTGACCCAAGCGGGACATTCTTCCGCGGCTCCGGCTTTGCAATAGGCAAGTCGGCTGATGCAGCACTAGATGTGGTACAGAGCGAGTATAGCGCAGACATGAGCGTTGAGCAAGCTGTAGCATTGAGCAACAAAGCAGTAGAAAGGGCACTGGGCGAGAGGCCTATTGTGGAAATAGGGGTGGTCAGCGCAAAGGACGGCCGCAGGTTCCAAAAGCTGGACTAGCTTTTCTATTGGGCAGCAAGTGGCTTTATTTCTGGGCGCTTCCACTTGTTTGCCCAACGCGCCAGATCTTTTATTATCACTCCTAGCTCTCTTGCCTGAGGTGTAATACTATATTCTACCCTTGGTGGCACCTCCGGGTAGATCTTTTTTGTCACAAGTCCTTCACGCTCTAGTTCCAACAGACGCTCTGATAGTACTGTGCTACTGATGCCAGGAAGCGACCTTTTCAGTTCGTTAAACCTAATGACTTCTTTTGTTTTTAGATTTTTTAAAATGTGAAGCGACCACCTTCTGCCTAGCAGCTCCCATACATCCACTACTGTACACGTGGCATCTGTCCTAGCTTGTCCTTCTGGTTCTTCTGTCACACCTAGTAGTGATTACTTACTTGCTAATAAAATTATTGTAGTCCGCTACGCAATGTGACTTAACGTATCTAGTTGAAGGAATGAAATAAGGATCCCATGGTTGCAGGAGCATATGCTGCTGCCATCATGTTCTCGTTGGTCATCAGTTGCAGATGTTATCAAAGCAGTAAGAAAGTAAACCATTCACCTACATTTTTTGAAGCTAGTTCCTATGTGTTTTGAAGC
>JAICVG010000080.1 GCA_025935445.1 Nitrososphaera sp.
AGTAACACTTATCTGGTTCAATTTCCTTCTGTTGTAGCCGAACTGTTTTAAAAAGAAATTCAAAAGATACATCTCATAGTACATCACTTAATCATGATATATAGCAGACACAGTTGTTTTTGTTGTTATTGATACTTTCAATAACAAACATTAATTTGATTTATAAATAGCGATAATTGATTGTTTGCTCAAAATATGAGATTGCTAGAATACCAAGGAAAGGAGCTTTTTGATGAATTTGGAATCAGGGTACCAAGGTCATATCTTGCTCACACAATACATGAAGCAAGGGAAGGTGGCAACAAACTTGGCTATCCGCTCGTAATCAAATCGCAGCTCACAGTAGGTGGAAGGGGCAAGGCAGGAGCTATTGTAAAGTGTAAAAGTGAAGCTGAGCTTGAGCCCAAGTTCAATGAGCTCTTGCACAAAGAAGTCAAGGGAGAATTTCCGCGGGGGATCCTACTTGAAGAAATGGCCGATATCAAAAAAGAATTGTACCTGTCGCTGTTTCTCAACAGGAGCAAGCGATGTTACTCACTAATATCTTCTGCTGAAGGTGGCATTGAGATTGAAAATGCGGGGAGCAAAATAATGGTTGACGTGCCAATCGATGGTCTAAGTCATCAAGAGGCCGAGGAGACCGCCGCAAAACTGGGTCTAACAGGAGAAACTGTCGTTTCTTTTGTGGACTTTACAACCAAGCTCTCCAAGATGGTAAATGAAAAAGAGGCAGAGCTAGCAGAGATAAATCCTGTTGCGATTCTACAAGATGGTTCTCTCATGGCCCTTGACGCGAAAGTGATAATTGATGATAATGCAATGTTCCGGCATCCAGAGCTCAAAAAGTACGAGCATGTGTCAGAGCTTGAAAGGCAGGCCGAAGTAAGCGGCTTTTCTCTAGTCGAGCTAGACGGAAACATAGCTATCATTGGCAACGGAGCAGGCCTTGTAATGTCGACCCTTGACATGGTCTCAGATGCTGGTGGCACCGCAGGCGCATTCTTGGACTTTGGCGGAAGAGCTACCACTGAGACCATCTATGAGGCACTAAAAGTGATAAGCAAGATCAAGAGGGTTGAAGCAATACTCGTGAACCTCTTTGGGGGCATTGTAAGGACCAACCTTGTAGCGCAAGCAATACTGGACGCGTACAACAACAACCTCATGAACGTGCCTGTGTTTGCAAGGATCTCTGGAGCTGATTCAGAGAAGGCAAGGGAAATGCTCCAGGGCAGTAAGGCAAACCTCTATAATACAGTGGAGGAGGCAATACAGTCTGCAGTATCGGCGATAAACAATAGCAGGAGATCAAAATGACGACAACTGTGGAAAAAACGTTCAACATATTTGACATACTTATTGGGACCGAGGGAGATGAGGACTTTGGAAGAAAGCCAGTGATAATACAGGGCATGACTGGTAGCTATGGATCGACGCACACGAGGCTCATGAAGGCCTACGGAACAAACATTCCTGCAGGTGTAACCCCGGGTAAGGGAGGGCAGAGATTTGAAGGTACACCTGTGTACAACACCATGAGTGAAGCTGTTAAGGCCACTGGCGCACAAATATCTGGAATTTTTGTTCCTGCACCATTTTTCCTCAAGGCTGCAATAGAAGCAATTGACAGCGGCATTAAGCTGCTAGTCGCAATACCGGAGCATATTCCAATTATGGACGCAATAAAAGTTTTAGAATATGCACGAAAAAATGGTGCAAAGATGATCGGGCCAAACACTCCCGGCGTCATTGTGCCTGAAGTAATGAAGGTAGGGATCATGCCCGCACAGCCCTTCAAGGCAGGGACTACCGTGGTTTTTTCTCGTAGCGGAACCTTGATGTATGATGTCTCATTCAACCTAACAAGCAAAGGCTTTGGGCAGAGGCTGTGCCTTGGAATTGGAGGTGATCCGATCAATGGCACAAATCTTATTGAAGCATTTGACCTTGTTAGAGACAGAGCCGATGTTGACTCAATCGTGGTAGTAGGTGAGATAGGCGGAGACGCCGAGGAGCAATTGGCTCAGTATATTATAAGGACAAACTTCATCAAGCCTGTTATCGCATACATTGCAGGACGAGCAGCTCCAAAGGAGAAGAGAATGGGCCATGCTGGTGCAATAGTGTATGGCAACTATGGGTCTGCAGAATCAAAAGTCGCCAACTATTCAAGGGCAAACGTACCAGTTGCAAAGCGTCCAGCAGAGGTGCCTGAGCTTTTGGCAAAGAAATTGAAAAAGTAAGAAATTGCAGTTAGGGCGCTTTTTTTACTACCCGCTTTCTTCATTTACATCAGGGCTGCTAGACTGACTGCCTTGTGTTGCATTGTCACTCTCACTTACGTTTTGACGTATCAAGGAGCTGTTGCCCATCTGCTCCTCTTGGTTTGTATCGTAAACTGCTGCAAATCCCAGCAGAAGTCCAAAGACAGCAAAAGTGAGTACAAATAGCACCACACTTGACCACATGACTACAGAGTCATGGCAGTCCATTGAGTTATAAAAATTTACTTTTATAAAGCATTATGAGAAATGGCAAGGCACAACGTGAAAATATGAATTGTAGTTTTCTTTTCAATTTTTTGTTAAGCAAGGAAAAATTGCTGTTGTAGGATATTTACCATCAAGGACTCTTTTCCTCTGTAAAATTCTGATCAAGCAACAAAGATTGGCAGAAAAAATACTGCAAGTAGCTTCGAGTTGACTTCTTTTCATAGAGTATTGATGATACACACAATATATATCTGAAAGTGCACTGATTTACTCTACAGACATATACTTTGTCAACAGAGCTTCGCTTTTGTGACCGCTGCATGGTAAAAACACGTCACGAGATAATCGAGGATCCGGAAACTATCTACACCTATAAGCGCAGAAGGCTCTATCGTTGTAAAGAATGTGGCCATAAAAGCATCAGAAGGGGTTTACGCCCAAGCGCAGAATCGGTCTACTAAGAGAAAAAGAAATGACAATTGATCATTCCATCCCAGAAGCAATAGCCCTCCTGAAGAGCCAATTTGTCCGAGGCTACAAAACTAGGAGAAGCCTGCTCACTGAAATCCTACCTCGATACTACTCCAAGTCTTTGCCCATTGCGAATGATGTACTTGACTCGTTACACAGATTTGCAATAGCCAATCCGATATACTTCAGTTCACACGATGCAGAGATTTCTGAAATCTCATGCAGGATTTACGAAGGCGACATCAATAATTATTGGCTGAGCAGTAAAAAACATGACACAAGCTACCAACCATTCTACCCTACGTGGATGCTGTCTGCCTTTACGCTTGCGCTGGAAGCAAAGTTGCTTGGGTTTGATCAGCTGATCGATGTTGGTTCTGGCGATGGTAGAATAGCGTATTGCGCAAGTCTTCTCGGAATGGAGTCATATGGCATAGAGATCGACGATGAGCTTGTGGAACTGCAAGATGCAGTGTCGCATAGCACTGGCGTCAACTATAACGTGATAAGGGCTGACGCCACACGCTTTGATTACGGCAGCTTGGACCTGTCAAAGCCCATATTCTTTATCTCTGGGCTGCCAGAAATGGGAGAAATGCTTGCAAACAGCGTCATCCAGAAGGTGCTGTCAGTTGAGAAGATGAAGCACAATGCTGGCTTTAATTTCATGGGAAGCCATGTCATGAAGTCTCTTACAAGAGACCGGACTGGCTGGGGATGGGGAAATATCATTGCAAGCTTTGGTCTGAAACTTATAGGCACCATCTCCTTGCCGACGCTTTGGACCACAGACCAGATACTCGACACTGCATATGTGTATACGCGAGCACTCTAGATCAGGCAGTCATGGATTCCGGTTGCCTCCTTGAAAGTGAAATGACAGGCTTTGATTCCAGACGCTTTTTGCCGATATCCATAACTTCGACCAGTATTTGTTGGAATTTGTTGACATAGTTTGTAACAGAGTACTTCTGTGTCGAGTGACTTAACTTGATCTGTTCTGATGCAGGTGCAGTAAGCGCTGCTGCCACGGCTTGTACTCCTTCCCTATAGGTATGGAATTGGTACCTTGCTGGGACGAATTCTGTGTGCCCTCCTATGTCTGGAACGACTGGAATAATGCCTGCGCTCATCGCTTCTACAGTAGATATGCCAAAGGGTTCTCCTGGTAGCGGGTGAACATAGACCTTTGACCTACGCATGAGATCGAGCAGCCTATCAAACCTAACGTTTATCTTAAATCTGACAAAATTCTCCAAGCCATAGCGCCTTACAAGATCGTTAAGATAATTGAAGTATCCAATGCCGTCAGGTGGCATATTTCCTACAATATTCATGCATGTGCCTATCTCGTTTTGACGGAGCAGCTTAGCGAGGTGTATGGCGTTCTCTATCTTTTTAGTCGGGTGGAAGCGCGAGATTACCAAGATAGAGTCATTGCGGATGTTTGATGCTAGGCACGCGTTACGGAATATATTGACATCGACAGGTGGGGGTAGGATGGTCGAATCCACGCCAAATGTCTTAAAGATCGCCTTGCGGCTAAATTTAGAGTTAGTAAGCACAGTAGAGTTTAACATCATTTTGATGTAAGCGCTCCTGGCCACATCGTAGTATCCATTACGGACTGCCTGTGTCATACCTAAAAGACACATGTTCTGCAGGACGGCCGAGTAATCGGGGTCACCGCAATCAATCAAGTAGCTTGCAAGAGGATAGTGGCAATATGTGATCGCATTATTCTTGGTGAAGTCTTTGTGGTAAAATGGAAGCATGTCCCCATGCGTATTAACCGTGAGGCTATAATTGCGAGGGCTATATTTTTGGAGGATATTGAGCGTTCTAATCTTTTTGATATCCCCATCTAAGCTTGTGCCATACGCATTGTGCATCAATGGCATATCAGGCTTTTCAACTGTTGAGAGCTCAACACTAATCCCCATAGATGAAATCGCCTTTATCGTGGCGACTGCAAGACGCTCGCCACCTCCTCGAGCATTCAGACTAATATGAACAATATTTGCAATCAAACCAATATGATATACGCTATACTACAAATTAACTGCTATCTAATTCACTTCATACAGAAGATCGAAAACACTTAGCAGTAAGAAAGTTAAATAATATTTGGAGGATCGTTGGTCCGCTAACTAGTTTATATTAACCCTGCGCTGACTAGCAACACTAGCTTGGCAGAAAACCTTTTGACGATGCTTTTGTGGCTCTCAGAGCTTACTGTTGCAAGCTTTCTACTTGCATACGGGGCTGAGCATCTCTCAAAAAAGTATGGTGCAAAATTTGTAGGGCGGACGCTGCTGAGCGTCGCAACTACTCTTCCCGAGATCGCCATAGTCATTTATGCTGCAGCAGGAGGCTTTTACGGTACAGCAATAGGGGCAGGCCTTGGGAGCAACCTTCTGATGATGACACTAGGCCTCTCACTAATGCTTCTTATAGCCACAACCCGCCTGTCAAAAGCGCCGCTCAAAGGTGTGGATGTTGCTACATTCAAGCTCGACAAGATATTCCTGCTCGCAACTGCTGTCATCAGCGCAGCTCTGTTCATAGACGGCTACAACTTTATCGATGGCTTTATCTTTGCTGCCATGTTTGGAGCCTACCTTGTGATGGCCTTAATGGAGATGAGAGCTGAAAAAAAGGTGGTAAAAAAGATAAAGCAAGAGAAACAGGTCGGCAATCATCCGGACCACAAAGTCGTGAAGATTGAAGAAAGCCTACCGGAAAAGGGGCCTAGCAAGGAAATGATAAAGGCTGTGTTGGCTTTTGCTGCCGGCACAGCCGGCATATTTTTAGGAGCAGAGCCATTCATACATTCTCTTCAAGGATTCTCTATTGAAGTAGGGGTTTCTGTTATTGTCCTTGCAGTAATAATCAGCCCTATAGCTGGGGAAATGCCGGAGAAAATTTCTATGATGCTTCTTGCAAGGAAAGGAGCGGCAGGCGCATCAATAGCAGTAGCAAACGTACTTGGCTCAAAGGTACTTAATAATACCCTGCTGCTGGCTGTGGCAGTATTTGGAGCAATGTATCACGGAGGCTTTTATGCTAAC
>JAICVG010000009.1 GCA_025935445.1 Nitrososphaera sp.
ATGACCACTGTGCCATGGAGATCATTTCCTGCTACTATGGAACTTTCAGCCAAAGAAATTGAGACATCTTTCTGTGCGCTCAAGTAAATAACAAGATCTCATGACGGCAGATTTAAACCAATTTGAGGAGCAGGCTTTTTTATACTCAATTATTAGCTAATTAATCCAAGACACTGGATACCATCTTGATATAGATCTACTATATCCTAAGTCGATTATAAGAGGAATGTATATCGCTTCACATTTTCGCCCAACATTTAGATGTAATATCTTTAAAGAAAGAGAGGCAGTAATTGTGAGTGATGGTGAAAATACAAAGCTTGGGAAATTAGAACGGGTGCGTCAAGCGCCAGGTTTTAGTTTGCTTGCCATTCTGTTTCTTGCATCGATTACCTTGATGTGTGTTTGTAGAAGATCTTTATAGCTGTCCAACAACTTTATCTGCTCGTTGTAGGGTTCTTTACGGATCTTAGTCATCGTCTCTTCAAAGAGGCGGACCAAGGAATTGACATTGTCTCCTAAGGAGTGAATATCTTTTGAATCATCTTTAGTAGCAACATTGATAGTTTGTTGCTTGAGTCGTTTTCCTGTTCCCTTCGCAGAATCTTTTGCCTCTTTGATAGCTGTGACGATCAGTTCTTTCAGCGATCCTCCTGTCTTCCTAGCTTCGTCAGAAACTGATATCTCTTCCTCTTTTGAAGTTTGAGGAGAAGAAGAAGAAGGGACTATTACTGCGCTATCGGAAGTACTGGAAGGCACCGTTGGCGATGATTCTACTCCAGGGGTAGTAATATCTTTGTCATCAACAATTGTGTTGGCGGAAATGATGGTGGCAGCTGTAGTCGTCGTCTTGGCTGTTTTTTTTGTCTCAGATCCTTGCCGAGGAGGTTGCGGTTGCGCTTGTGGTTTTTCCTTTTGTTGCTGACTGTGAGTAGCAGTAGTAACAATAACACTCATTTTTGATCTGGTCTGTTCTAAAGATCCACTTGTTTGTAGCGATTTACGTCTTCCTCTATGAGTAGCAACAACAATTAACACTGCAGTCAAAGGAATAGCAGCTAGAGATGATGCTATTATCACTGCCCTTTTGTTTAACATCTTTTTTCTTGTCATTATTATCTTTGTTCACATATAGATCTCTAACCATTCATTTAAGAATTCAAGGTATAATAATCTGGAATATTTATTACCTGTCTTTCTAAAAGTATTGGCTTGGTGTAGATGTAGACGATTCTATCTAGTAAATCCATCTTAGAGTCTTTTGGCATGTGTTGTCGACTAGCTGTCACAGAATGAATAGGAGGACCAAACGAAAATCCGCAACTGTCGATTAACTAATGGTCACACACGAAGGATTGGGAGGAGAAGGAGCAGAGAGCCGATTCTAGGAAACCTGTGATAAAATGGTTGATAGAACCCTATGGCAGCGTAACTCATATAGAGAAAGACACCGGCCGGCACCATCTCTCCTACACCACCATCACATCTTAGACATCCTCTATATGCCTTCTGTAAATGAATATCCTCTAGCGCCTATTGCCAAGATAAAAGCACAAATCTCAGGTACTAATGTACGCAGAGAATTACATACACACACATATACAACCATGCATACGAATGTATGTCTGCAAGTATGAGATAACTCTAATTATGAATGCCGATTATTTTGAGATACATAGGCTGACAGAAGATCTTGCCAAGCTCTACTCTACTGCTTGCGCGACATCTTGGTTCAAGATAGCAGGTAACAAGCGCCCATCTCAGGAAGAATTCCGGCATAAGGTTGTGGAATTCATGAAGCACTTTGAATACACACTTGCCTCTTTTCCACAGACACAGGCAGCGGATCAATTCCGGGAACAGGCAAGGAAAAGCCTAGAAAAAGAAATTGCAAAGGTGCTTGCAGGCGAGAATAAGGACGTAGAAAAACGCTACAAGTATTTTGTAGACTACAGCTAGATTTCCTTTTGCAGCTGCCTGATGAACAGCATCATAAATTTTGTACGCTCTTGAGCAATTTTCTTGGCAGTTCTGGTGTGCATCAAGTCCTTTAATTTCAGCAACTTGGTCTGAAAATGGTCAAGTGTCCATTGCATATCGTCTAAGCCCCTGTCGGATCTGCAGAATGGGTCGTTAGCGTTGTAAAAGGTCCTGTTCTCTGAACCACCAACGCTAAATGTGCGCGCAATCCCTATTGCGCCGAGCGCGTCAAGCCTGTCAGCATCCTGAAGTATTCTTCCTTCAAGGCTTGCGGGAACAAGTCCCTTGGAGTAGCTGTGCGCCCGTATGCAATAAGATATCTGATTTATCTGGTCTTGGGGATAGCCGTGGATCTGCAGTATGTTTTCTGCCAAGTCAGCGCTTTCATCTGAAGACTTGGACGACGTTGCGCTTCTCTTGGGGTATACAACAAGGTCATGCAGCAGGACTGCAGGAAGCAATATCTCCATATTGGTGCCTTCCCGTCGGCCTATCAGTTTGGCATTTTTATAGACACGCATAATGTGGTGGAAGTCATGCGCAGGGTCCCGGCCCTCTAGCATCGTCTTTACTTTTCTTTTGATCATCTCGTGCATCATACTAATCGACTCCCACCTGTTTATTAATAAAAGTGGCTAGTATGAAGAGGCGTGCTGAATCTTATCCTTTCTGTCAGTAGCTTTTCAATTCAAATGAACCTTTTAACATATATTTAGATATGACTACCAGAGCATCAAGTGAAAATTTCCTAAGAGGATAGAGACAAGCTATCGTGCTAGACTTATGAGAAAGCAAGTAACCCAAAGGAAATATTAGCTATATTTCATGCAAAGTATCTGACTTATAGATAAGCAGATTCAAAGATCCTGCCATGAGCTCCTTATACTCTTCCTTAGGCGATATTTGGCTCCGTTCTATCTTGCCAACAATTTAGACAAAAGTTACCCTCCTCTTGAAAGATGAAAGCCTCCTGGTTACATATATCGCAATTTATCCTTTTTTCTCTGGATAATACGCTCACCGTTGCATCATCTTCAAGATAGACGTCTAACATTGGCTAGCTCCTCTTCTATTGTGTCGTCGTCGTCGTCTGCTCTGGCCTCTTAGTTGTCTATTGCAGCACGGACACCGAATAGTACCAGATTCAAAATACTTGGCACACTTTGTACAATATTTAAGGCCCAACGCATATGGGCTAGGCGAGGGAAAGCATGGATATGCTAGTCTATCACACAGGTTTCTACACGGTGGCATTGCTTTAGAACCTGAGAATTTCTTGCTATAACCTAGCTAGCACGAAAGGGGGAGGGAGAGGAAAGAACATGTTATGTCATGTGATTACATATAATATATGAACAAAATTGCTATAAAGTAGCCCAATTATCTTATAGGAACTGTGAACTGATATGGTCAAGCGAGGTGGCAAGGAGGTAATTACCGTAGAGATATTTAAGGAGACATACGATACAATGAAGGCTATTGCCACTAAGAAGCATTGGAGCACTAAGGACTACATCAACAATGTGCTCTTGGAGGCAATCGAAAGAGACAAGTTCCTCTACTCATATGCTCCCTCGCTGTCAAAAGTGGGTTATGAAGATAACATCCTGTTTATTCGAGACGCAAAGCTTGGCAAAACTACAGAGATCTCTCTTCGAGACCGCTCCCTTTACTGTAATGTATGTAATTCCAAGGACTGTGTCCATATTCACTACGCTTTTGCCCTGCCAGAAATGGCCAAGCTGTATCTGCATAGACTAGTATCTAAAGCTAGAACAAGGTGATCAAGTCAAAGGCAGACCACCAATTTCAGATGTTTTGGTTGTCATACTAAAGAAAATTCGAAATCTGATATCTCTATATCAAAATAATCTAGGCAGATGATCTTTTGCTGCAAGACTCCTTACGTATTATAGCTGCCAAGCTGCTGGATGAGGAGAAATGGGTACAGCAGCACTTTCATACTAAAAGGAGATCCTATATATTGCATGCTATGAGGTTTTACAACAAAGTCTGCATTTTTTGGTATTTAGATGCGTAGGTTATTTCAGCGACTATGTGTGTATCTTGCATTTTAGGCTAAAGATATTATTATATTATCACTACCAAACAAACCCATCCCCTCTTTTAAATCGTTAATATATCAGAGCTTAGTTCTTTCAATGGTTGTTGGCTGAATTCATATATTGAAGAGCAAAGGACAACAAACATGTGCCCTATGCGGTCGGGTCATCAAAGCAAGCGCTATCAAGCAAAAAGTGGGTGGAACTTATTATATAGTTGATAAAGATGAGTGTGCTATAATATTGAAGAGACTCCATAGTGTATATGGCAATGATTTTTGCATAATGCTCAAAGAATAACATCATCACAAAATAATTCATTTATCTATTCTAATTTATTATTCATTAGAGAAAACCTTGGAGGGAATTTCTGGATTGCCAAAGTCATCAGAATACGCCGAATACAATTTGATTTGCTGCCCGTGTTTTATCCTGTATTTGTTGGAAATCAGATTAATTACCCTACGATACTCGTCTTTTAATGAAATTAACTCTTCAGCCATTTTTTCTGCTATGAGTATATGACCACTGTCGCCGGCATCCATCACTCTACGAGCAATTATAATGCCAGGACCCCATATGTTCTGTACATTATTGAGATCGCTCACTGTAAATACGGGACCTGATCCTAGTCCGATTCGTACTCCTATTGAATCTGCAGCATATTTCTCTTCATTATATGCGCGTACCTTGTGGTGAAGCTGAATGCTAAGTTCAAGTGGACTTTCTGGATTTGAGAGAAACCCAATTGCCATTCCATCACCTGACGGTAAAATGATCTTCTTGCCTGTGGATGCCTTTCTGAAAGAATCACAAGAATAAATAAGCTCATTTAGGATTTGAATTTTCTGAATCTGCTTTTTCACAGACAGCGTTGGGTCCGAAAGACCAACCATGTCAATGTAGAAAAAGCTTGCATGAAAAGCTTGTGAGGGCAATCCTGTATCTGATATTTTTGAACCATATGCATTTTCCAACCTGTAGTAAATCTCCATACACTCTTTGCTATCAAATATAAGATCTGATTTAACTAAGGGTGTTCCTATTACTGGCTTGGCACAAAGCGCGCATGTTATTTCGGAGGGAGATCCAAGAGATGAGCGCTGTGCATCGCTAAAAATAATAGTGCCGCTGCTAGAGATTTTGAAACTAGTCCATTTAGGATCATAATAAACTCCTTTCAAATGGCGCACCCTGATGCTTCTAATTGCCGCGTCGTTAGAATCTTCTTTTAATCTCATCTCGATAATGCCATCTACTATGGAACTCAGATTACTAACCATTCTCTGATCTACTGATGAGGTAGTCAGTGTAAAAATTGCAGTTACATTCAGACCTTTCAAAATACGTGTCAAGTCCATTACAAATTCTATCAACGTCTTTTCTCCAATTAAGAGTAGTGTGTGCGTCATTGAATCTATAACTAATCGTATTGGTTTATCATTACCGGCGACGACATCCTCATGCTCCCTCTTCTGATCTGAAGAGGCCTTCTGCGTCTCACTTGTAGACTTAATTTCAAGGCTACGTTTCAGAGCTGAAAGTATTGCATTTGCTAGCCCTTTTCCAGAAACTGCTCTCTCATTATTAATGGGCAATGACATATCATCACATGGATTGATATATTCCAGACGATCGAGAATATTCTTATTTTCTACATTAGAAAAGAGCGCGTCAAATTGCATCCTGCTCAAGTCCGTACTTATGAACATGCATTTTTCTCCTTTGAGCAATCCATCTAACAGGAACTGTCTGCAGTACATTGTCTTGCCTACACCTGAAGGACTGGAGAGGAGCAAGATCTTTGGGCCCATGGTTTGAAAGGGCAGATAAATTCCTGGTATCAAGAGACTACTCCTGATATTGTTATTCTGAGCACGATCCAAATTATTACTAGCCCTCGACAATCAATATACCACGCTCTAAACTCCTATCTGCCTTGCCATGGTAAGCTGTTCAAGCTGTTTTGCGAAAGGATGATCTGGGTGTTGCAGCACCGTCAGGAATTCTTTTTTCTGGAACTGGATATCGCAATAGCAAGGGATAGCAGATATCAACTCCATCTTGGTTTGATCAGAGAGAAAAGTATCAGAACCAAGTTCCTTCTCAAATGTTTGTATTTGTATCGGAGTCCCTTCAGCTAGCACACTACTATTACTCTTATTTGTAGATTGGGAGCCTTGAAGATAGGTCCTTGGAATACAATAACCAGATACTAAATTTAAAAGAAGAAAGGATTTCGATCCAAACTTTGTAAATGATCCATAGATATCGTTCGCCATTTTTATAGTGCCTTCAATATCAAGATCTCCAAACTTGAGTGTAAGGAATAGTACGTCTGCAACTGCTAGTGAATTGATGGACCAATATCTGATACCTGGGCTTGTATCTAGGATAACATAATCTGATTCATAATCTGAGATCAAATCTTCTCGTAGTTGAACAAACCTTCTAAGAAGCTGTATATTGGCATTGGCAGTCTTGATGCTCCCTTCTAATCTGTAAATCTCATCCTTTTGGGGGTTTGAAAAACCAACCAATAACTTTCCCATCTTCTTAGTTCTATCGGCTGCATGTTTGGTCAGAGTGGATGTCATGTCGACCATTATTTCATTTAAGTCAGAATTCTCAAACAAGAGATCGTTTATCCACTTATTTGGAGAATAATCAAAATAGGCATGAAGGCTAGGCGCATAAACGTCAAGATCAAGCAAGGACACATTATATCCTTTAAGTGATAGCATGGCGGCTAGGTTACATGCTATTGTTGTTTTGCCAGTGCCGCCCTTGTATGAGTGGAACGCAATGCATCGGGGCATATCTTATGGGTATAACTCATTAGACATACAGACCTATTTAGGAATTGCTTGACTCCTTTAACCTTGGCTAAACTGAGGATAACAAAGTAAGCCTATGCTTATTGCTTGCCTGACATTAACGTGTGCGTACTAAGATGTAGTGTAATGGTAAAAGCCAACTCGAAAAGAGTTTATTATCTGTACTCTTCACTTGCTGTCTTCGTAACTACTGGAACAGAAAAATTTGTTGTTTAGATTTTGCATAAACTGAGATTTTCTGTATAACGGTTGTATATGTATTCTGGAACCACCGGCATAAGCAATATCAAGCACGTTTTTAAATAGGCAAACTACGCGCAATCACATATTAAAAAAGCTGAGAGATTTTAGATATCTATTATTATTATTTGAACACTCTCTGGATTGCGGACTTGGCTCTATGCACGCCGGGTATGGTAAAGTCCTTGGCTATTATTACAGGGCAGTTGAACTGATCCAGCAGTGCCAAAAAGTCAGGGTTCTGAAACACTGAATAGCCGCCCACTGTGGCACCCAATATGACAATGTCTGGCTGTAACGTGCTGACGGCTGCAAGCACAGCATCGGCAGCAGCTGGGCTTCCTTCAGGCAACTTCACTTCCATTAGGTTGACGCCTAGCATGCTCAAGTAGTCCTGTTGCATTGCAACACTGCTACTCTTGTGATTGTGACCACCACCCCCTCTGACAAGTGAGACCAGTCCTACTTTGAACATACCCGAATGCTCCAGCCAGCTGGTAGCTTTTAGCAGGACATCTGAGTGGTCGCCTCCGTCATAGATTGCCACCAAGCTCCTTTTCTCTCCATCTGCAATTGCTTCCGGCTTCCTCATCTCAATGTCAAAGTGCTTCTGCTTTGGTTCTAGCTCAAGCGTGTCATTCTCTGCCTTTATTGCAAGCACCTTGCAGGTCATCAGAGTTGAAAGTTTCCTGTCGTGGCGAAGTGTTTCAAAATCGGTGACAAGAAGGTCAATCCTTTGCTCTTCAATGGTTGCAAGGATCGCTTCAGTCGAGTCATGTGAAACCCTCACAAGGTAGTGGCTTGGAGTATTTTCCCTGTCTAATATTTTTTCCAAAGGATCAAAAGATCGCTTGGCAGTGTCAGCAAATGCTACGCCGGCAGAAAGCGGCGTTTGATGAGGCACAGTTATGACGCGAAGTATGTTTATCTCGCCTCCTGTCTCTTTAGCTACTCTTATTGCATATTTCAAGAGCCTGTCAGGGTCTTCCGGTGTATATGGAATGAGGATGCGGAAGTCCTGCCTGTTTAGGTCTCCTTCAGAAGTCACTATGGGCGCATAGTGCTGTATCTCCTGCTTGAAAGTGTACATCCTATAAAGCACAAAGCCTACTAATATCCATAGTATAGTTATGCCCCAGCTGAGCGGTTGGGTGACAAGCAGATAGAGCGCAAGCCCCAACTTTAGGAAAATGCCGACAATCGGTATCACAGGGAAGAAGGGCGTCTTGAACCCATACGATAGCTTATTGCCATATATCCTACGTATGGTGATAACTGCAATGTTTACCTGTATGAACAGGAGAAGAAAGATCACACCTGCCGCCACTGCAATATCTGCAAGCGGCAGCGCGTATGCCATAAAAGACATAATTATTCCAGAAATTATTATCGCAATGTGGGGTGTTCTGTTTACTGGGTGAATGGAACTGAGCTTATGGGGGAGGTTGTAGTGCCGACCCATCGCAAATGCCACTCTAGCCGAAGAAAATGTAGTAGCGTTCAGCGCAGCCAGTGTTGAGACCATTCCGCCGCCAAGCACTATCAAGGCGCCATAGGGCAGAAACATCTCGGCGGCCTTCATGATACCAAGCTCGCCACCTTCGCCTATGAACCTCCATGCAGCAATCCCTTCAGGTGATATTGCGCCTATTGATACATACGCTACTAGGCAATAGAGTGTGACTACTATTGCAAGCGAGATAAAGATCGCTCTTGGTATGTTACGCTTTGGGTTTTTAACTTCCTCTCCCGTCTGGACGATGATCTCGTAACCTTCAAAAGCTATGAAAGTGAGGCCCATCGCAGCAACCAAGCCCCCTATGCCTGTTGGCATAAAGTCAGCAAAGTTGTCCGTCGAATTTGGGTTGTTATGCATCATCCAAGAGCCGGCGACTATTAGAGAAAGGATGGTGCCAAGCTGTACAATAGTGACAATAGTTCCGGTCTTGCCTGTTTCAGAAGCTCCCTTGATGTTAATGTATGCAAATGCTGCGATGGAGGCCACGGCTATCAGCTTGTCAAATGGTATGACTCCAAACAATGGCTGGTCAGATAATACGCCGGCCACGTTTGGGCCAAGCAACTGGTACAAGAAAGCCCCAAAGCCGACTGCATAAAGGCTTCCTGCTATTATGTGAGCAAACCATGCCATCCAGCCGCTGATAAACGCATTTGGTCGGGGCAGTCCTTCTCTTATCCACAGATACCCTCCTCCTGCCTCTGGCATTGCTGAGCCCAGTTCTGCGTATGCCATTGCCGTAAACAGCGTAATGGTGGCATTGATGATGAATGCAAGAATGACTGCACTGCCTGCTAAACCAATTGCTGGTCCAGTCAGCACGAAGATTGCACCACCAATCATGCCTGCTATGCCAACCATTATGATGTCCATAAGGCTCAGAGTGCGCACAAGCTGATGTTGATGTTGATGCTCTCCGGGCGGACCAGGAGATTCTGGGCCTGTCGAGGCCGACAAATTTAGCGGTAAAACAGTCTAATAGAGAAATAAACGTTTAGAATTGATATATAGTCGTCAAACGCTCGGCTTTAGAAAAACTATTTGGAGCAAACCGCACAGTAATACACACAAGAGAGATGCCCAACGTGCTCAAGGTTAGAATGATAAAAGGTCCGGCCAAGGTAGTTGTAAAAGGGGCATGCCACGTTCTTGGAAGTGACGTGTCGGGGCAGACAGTAAAGGTAAGGGCCGGCAAGGCGCTCCCATTTGAGCCAAGCAACAGGTGCAGGCTGCAAGCTTGGCTTGGACATGGCGCAAGGCTATGGTGGGCTGACCCTAAGCAAGCCGGAACCTCTATGTGGTACAGTCTTGCCCAGCAGGTATGTGTCTTAGCTGCCCGCAAAAAAACTACAGTAATGCTCGTAGGTGATACTGACACCGGCAAGTCAACGCTTGCGATATATCTTGCAAATATGGCAATCAGGCGTGGGCTTGTTCCAATCGTTATAGACGGAGACGTTGGTCAGGGTGATCTCGCGCCGCCTACTGCCATAGGAGCTGCAGTCCTCTCAAAACAGGTAGTTGATCTGCGTGATGTTAATGCCAACCTGTTTGAATTTGTTGGAAGCATATCACCCATAGGATGTGAGGGCTTGATTGCAAAAAAATCGAGGTCTATACTTGATAGGACTGGTCCGATCACCGATATCTGCATTGTCAACACAGACGGCTACGTGAAGAACGGTGGCCTCCAGTACAAGGAAATGATTGCAGAAGAGTTGCAACCTGATGTAGTAATATGCCTGGGTGAAAATGTATTGCTACTTGATAGGTCTAAGATCCGGTCGTCGCAGATTCTGCACGCTAGCTCAAGCAGTCAGGCATACAAGTCAAGGCTTGAGCGCTTGAGCCGCAGACTCGATCAGTTCCTGCGATATGTAGGCAATGCATCTTATACTGCGAAGCTGTCACAAGTTAAGTTCGATTACATGAGCAAGCTTTTTTCGTCTTCCGATCTATTTCAGCAGCAGCCGCCGCCCATAAAGCAGCTAGAGCCAGAAAACATGACAGGAATGTTC
>JAICVG010000033.1 GCA_025935445.1 Nitrososphaera sp.
CTGATGAGGAAAGTGATATTTATAGAAACCTATTTGGAGACATCATACAATCATACGAAGTATATGATTTTATACCAACCAAAGATCCCTCATTCCATTCTCTTGCATACACTCGTAAAGATTACAAAAAATTCCTAGATGAGTGGATTTCCCCATTCCTTCCAAGGTAATCTGCCTGGCTACGAGCCAGGTTTTTTGTTTTTGAAGCGTATACTCTCATCAATGAGCGAGTGAATCTTCAACCTTATGCCCATAAGGAAGCTGATTATTTCTGCTCTCTGATCCGGCTCTATAGTTGTGTGAACTTCATTTATCAAATTATCAACTCTTGCCAGTGTAATTTTGAGAGTAAGTGATGCTTTCTTTGCTATGGCCAAAGATCTTAATTCATCATTTGCAGAAGCAATTATTTTGTTAAATGTTTCTTCTTCCTTTATTGCCATTTTCAATTCCCGGATCTGTCTTACAGTCAAATTGTTATTAACGACTTCACTAACTATCCTTTGTTGCTTGTCGTGAGGGATTTGCACTATTTCTATAGCTTGGCTTACGTTAAGCGAGTTGTTCATTATCTTGTGCTTGATTTCATCTGGCAATTTGAGCAGCTGCATATGGTGTGAGACATATTCTTCGCTTTTGCAGATTTTTCTGGCAAGCTCGCTTACTCCACCCCAGCCAAAGTCAATGACATATCTCCTAAAAGCCTCAGCCTCTTCTATGGGATCCATTGACTTTCTTTGAATATTTTCAGTAAGCTGAATTTCATATGCTTGCTTGTCAGATAATTCCCTAATTTTGGACGGGATGAACCTCCACCTAAGAGTCCTGCATGCTTGAAACCTCCTGTGGCCTGCAACAATTTCAAATCCATGTTCAAGAGGCCTTATTAGAATGGGCTGCAATAGGCCATGCTCTCTTATGCTATTGACCAATGTCTCACAATCTGGGTGAGATCTCTGACATTTATCTCTTATATCGAATTGAGATGGACGAATCATTTTCATCTCTATTTGTTCAACTACGCTTGAATCGACAAATTCCATTGCGTTTACATCCTATCAGCAGTACTTATCCTTGTCTGTCATAACATAATCATAAAAATTACGATATATTTTCATGAAAAAGCTTAGAAGAGAGGCTCATATTGGAAATTTCTCGACTGAGGCTAACCATCAACAGCAGCACCAGCATTATCTTCTAGTATTATTGCTGCTGTCTCTTCAACAGAACATGAATTTTGAAAAACTTGTCATTATAGCTGAAGGTTATTTTTTATGCGCTCTCTTTTTGTTCCTGTGCCGTAGTAGCAGCCTTCCAAATGCACACACATAGTACTGCTACAGTTTATCACTTAGTTCTCCTTTTGACCTTTGTGATTGAAATAGGTAAGGGCGATGTCTCCAGTCTCCCCCCTTTCTAGCGGCGATGTGCTGAGGACAATATTCTCACCTTTTCTTTTTTCCTTCCCAAGGATCTCATAGATATATATCAATGGAGGACTTTAGTGTGGAAAATACAAACTAACATTTCTACTCTTATTTATGATACCTTTTCTTTGAGTAAAAGACTTCTTCAGACACAAAAAGATCTTGAACATCCCTTGGAAGTAAATCATATTGCACAGAGGCTTTTCCGACTGCTAAATCTTTGAGGAACTCATCCCCGACAATTTCAGCAAGCATATTGACTGGATAGACATATAGCGCATCTACCCAAGAGGGGTAGGATGGTCTCACATACCTGTATCCCTCAGTAAGCTTCAGAGTAAAGTACCACGCAAGTCCTTCTCTTAGCTGATGGGTATGAGTCTTACTTATTATTCCATGTATTAATTCGTGTAAGTAATGGCCAAATCTTGCAATATCGCATCTTATTACAATTTCCTCAAGATGATAATCCGTAATACCCACGAATCTTGTATCATTATACATTGATAACGTAGATTGACTTTTTCTAGATATCACTTGCACCTCCATCTCCCATCTTCCGCGACATATTAGAATATCAAAGGATGTTACTGTTCCAAAATAATCATTGATTATCTTGTTTGCATATTCGACCCACGATGATACTTTCTTAACCTCCTCGCTGGTTGCACCTGTAAGAAAAGATACTTCGCATTTGCTTGGGTAGATCAATGCTCGTTAATAGATATTCAATAAAACAAAAAAGGTATATATAATTATCTAGGCTTTTCAAAAAAGTTAGTCTGTGCTGATATTTTTTGGAGTCCATAAGCAAAAAAGAATCTTGATTATTGTAATCTAGAAGTTATTGTTTTCGCGCTACCTTCAGACAGCAGCAGACAGGATACGAGCAGACAGGAGAGACATAAGAGAGCATAAAACTACAAAGAACTTAGTGATGGCTCTTGCCAGATGTTATATCGTCAACTACTACAAAGTCTTGATGTATATGTTAATCCTGCTTCTTCTTTGTAGATGCACGCAATGCTGCATAAATGAATGGCAGCAATGTACTAGCCTCGCCGTGTATAGTGGTTTGTGAGGCCCTAGTAGTCACCTTTCCCCACGATATCGCCTCTGCGACCAGTGCGCCGCTCAGGCTGCCATCCCATTCATGAGCAGTAGTTATGTAAACAGCATAGTCAAGCCCACCTCTGAACTGGTTCCACCATAATGTATGATGCTTTGAAATCCCTCCTCCTATCATGAATGCGCCCGACTTTTTGGCCTCAAAGACAAGGTCGGATAGCTTGCTTTGATCCTTCAATATGTCTATTTTGAGATCTTTGTGTTGCTGGTAAAACAACCATACTTGGCTTCCGACTGCACCGTCTACTATGCCAGGAACAATAACTGGGATTTTGTTTTTGTGGGCCCAATAAAGGAACGACGATTCGTCAAGGGTGCTCCCTATGTAGCTTGTTATCTCATCAGTTGAGATGTCGCGCCTGCCCTCTTTGTACATATCGTTTAGGCACTTTTGCACTTTTTCTTCAATAAGCGGACCATAGTTCTCCATTGGTACAAGTACATTACCAAGTCTGTGGATGTTATTTTCAAGCAGCATGCCGTCATCCATACGAAAGTCACCAGCGTAATACCTATCATACGTTCTTGCAATATCGTGGTCGATTGCACCACACGTAGTGATGATGACATTGAACATGTTGTTCTTCAGCATGTCACGTATAATGCCTCTTGCACCTGTTGATATTAGTGAGCCAACGAATGAAAGGAACTTAGTACAGTTCTGCTCACTTATCATACTCCGGAGGATGTCAACGCCATAGGCAAGATTCCTGGATTCAAAGCCGCCAGAATTTGCCATTTGGGAAAGGATTGATTGAATATCATCATACTGTTTTATTTCGTAATCCCTTACTTCACTGCTCAAAAG
The DNA here is from genome assembly GCA_025935445.1 of Nitrososphaera sp. Taxonomy (GTDB): domain Archaea; phylum Thermoproteota; class Nitrososphaeria; order Nitrososphaerales; family Nitrososphaeraceae; genus Nitrososphaera. Next base: position 3,364 of record JAICVG010000033.1, read on the forward strand.
ATCCCTATTCGCTTTCTTTCCAGTATCTGCCATGCAGGCTTTTTCAGTGCATCTATACTAATGAGTCTTTCTTGTGTATAAATTGGCAGTAGTGCAACTGGCAGAGCACACGACAGCCATTTGGTGTTATGCAACGCTGATTCTTTTTTGCCATTTTGATCAGGCTCAAGTCGTGGTGGTGGTAGTAGTAGCAAGGGTAGTGTCATTAGAATGCAGACACAGATATAGAAATATAGAGTATAGCCAAGTTAACTAGGATAAGATTAATGCCATACGATTATTACTTTTACACACTACTATAGCCATGTAGAGGCCTCTGCGCCTTTTACTAATAAGTAAAGGGAAGAGATGGTGTACTTTTAAAGCAAGGATAATTTTACAAAAAGGGTGGTGGACAGCAGACATTCATTTATTGGAAAGAAAATCGACCCTCCAGCTATTTATGCCAACATGACTATTCCTCAACTTATCGAGTTTTATAGCTCTACTGGCTATAATGCGCGACGGCTGGCTGAAGCTGCAGAAATGCTGCAGGACATGATAAATATCGATTCAACAGTTTGTCTGACACTGGCTGGCGCAATGACTCCAATTGGTCTTGGCGTAACAATATCAGAGATGATAGATGCCGGCTTTATCGATTGGATAGTGTCAACTGGCGCCAATGTTTATCATGACCTCCATTTTGCTTATAACCTACCAGTGCGTCAAGGTCATTTTGATGTCAATGACGATATACTCTATGCAAGGCAAATAGTGAGGATCTATGATGTTTACATAAAAGAGGCAGGTACACTTCAGGCGCAGGACGTTATTTTGCAAAAGGAGATCAGAAGGGGTAGTAGTAGACAGATCATACCCCAAAACTGTTCCACAGCTGACATTGCTTATGCGCTTGGAAAGGCGGCCAATGAAAATGCAAAATATCCAGAAAAGTCATTTCTAGTCAAGGCATATGAGCACGGAGTCCCTGTTTATATGCCGGCTATAGGCGACTCGTCAATAGGGCTTAATATGCTTCCACTCTTGCTTGAAGGTAAAGGCATTTTACCTAATGTGATACTTGATGTAGCCGAGTCTGCTGCAATATTGTGGAAGAGCAAGCGGTCTGGCGGCTTGGAGCTTGGTGGCGGGGTTCCAAAGAACTTCTTTCAGCAAACTGGGCCAGCACTTTATCAGATATTGAAAATAAAAGAGGGGGGACAGGACTATCTCATTCAGTTGACAGATGCCCGTGCAGACACAGGAGGCCTATCTGGCGCCACACTACAGGAGGGTAAAAGCTGGGGCAAGATCAAGACTTCCCATAAAGGAAATGTCGTTGTGTACGGCGATTCATCAGTATATTTTCCAATACTCTGCTCGTATGTCATGTCAGCATGCAAACGTAGGAAACATAAGCAGATATACGATAAAAAAAACAGCTGGGTAGAAGAAATGAAAAAGATCTATTTTAAGAATAAAAGAAAAAATGATCAGATATAGCTTTCAGACTTGGTTACCCATCTCCCGGCTTTCCTATTCATTTCTATTTGGCCAACGTGGTTTCCATTGGAATACAGCTTGCCGTATTCTGATGAGGCTCCAAACATTGCAGACAGTAGGTCTCGCTTTTCATGGTAGCCGGATTCGATCACCTTGGCACGCAGCTGTTTGCTTGCTTTCTTGATAATATTACGCGCAGCAGACCAGTCGCCGCTCCATGTTATCAATTCAAAACTGCCGAATTTGACAGTCTGCATTGAATAGCCTGCCAGCTTAGCTTCAAACTTGTAGTTGTTCTTCTTTGCGTAGGTGTTCATCCATTTGATAACTTCTTGCGCCTTACGATACTCTACTGCAAAGCTGTCTGCTCCAGCCAACTACTGTTCTCTTTTGTCGCTTTTAGCATATTTAACATAAAAAGATTCTAGTCACCCACATGTCTAAGGATGCGCGTATATATCATTATGGTAAGACAATGACATTTTTTGAGGCAAAAGTACTTGCTTTCAAAATGTACTGAGGTTACATGATAAAAAGCAAGCAAAGGCGCCACGACCACCACCACCTTGATCCGACCTCGCCTAATTAGAAAGCCGCAACAACACAATGCAATTAGAAAAACTGCAAAGATATCAAAACATCAAATCATCACGGGGTATTGGTGGTGGAAACACCAGTAATAATATTAATAATAACCACTTTATCTAATATCGGGTGACATATCAAACATGGATCAAGGAGAGCCAGGCGTAGACTATGAAGATCCCAACCTCAATCCGCTTGTATGTGACATCTGCAATAAGTCATTCGATAGTTTAGACAAGCTGGGCGAGCATCAAAAGCAAGAGCACGACATGTAAATACCAGTGCTTGCCAACATTGGCGATGCGTGTCTTTATCGCAGTGGACATTTCAAGCAACGCACTAGCTAAGCTGCAAAAGGAAATACTGTCTACAACAGGATGGGATCCTGGACATGTCAAGCCTGTCGAGCCACACAATTTTCATTTCACGCTAATTTTTCTTGGGGAAATAAGTGATCATGATGTTGATAGGATTAAAGAAATGTTGGCAGGATTTTCATTTGAACCATTTACAATCACCTACAGCGAAATTGGCGCCTTTCCCAAGCCTGCACATGCCAGGGTAGTCTGGGTAGGTGTTGACTCGGAGGGCGCTCAAAAATTAACTGGCCTTGCAAATGATGTTGTAGCAAAGATGTCCGAGCTGGGCTTTAAGGCGGACAAGCCTTTTTCAGCCCATATGACATTACTTCGGAGCAAGGACAGACCGATCAGCGCAAGCCACATCTGTTCAAAATATCAAGGGCAAACATTTGGATCTGACTGGATAGATAAAGTGCATCTCAAGAAAAGTGAGCTTACGCCATCAGGCCCCAAATACTCGAATGTTTATACTGTAGAAGCTAAAAAATGAAACACACACAGCATATGCCAGATCCTAGCACTTTAATCTCCAAAGTACTGCCCCTTTGTGAACCCACTCATATCCAAGAGCGCAGGATCGCTAAAGTAGCACAAGAGGCAAAGACACATGTAGATAGCTACGTTGCGCAGCTGGATGACGTCGTTGATGTCGTATTTGGCGGCTCTTTTGCCAAGGGCACGTGGCTTCCGGGTCATGCTGATATTGACATTTTCGTCAAAATCAAGCCATCAGTTGGGATTGAGAAATTTGAGGAGATGGGCAGAGAGATTGGCAGCGAGGCACTGAAAAGCTACGGTCCTAAGCTTCGATATTCAGATCATCCTTATGTCGAAGTATTTGTCAAGAAGGTCAGAGTTAATGTAGTTCCCTGCTATGATGTCGAGCAGGGCAAGTGGCAAAGCGCGGCGGACAGGTCGCCTTTTCACACGCGATATATCAGCAGCAACTTTGATGACGAAAAAAGAAGGCAGGCCAGACTCTTGAAAAAGTTCTTGAAATCAGTAGGCATTTATGGCGCAGAGATTTCCACAGAAGGGTTTAGCGGCTACGTTTCAGAAGTGCTGGTGCTCAAGTACTCCTCATTTGAGAATCTCTTGCGCGCAGCTGCTGACTGGCAGGAGAGGCAGATAATAGCGGTTTCCGATTATGATTCAGATTTTGTCAGGGTATCCAACAGCTCAGTAATAATTATCGACCCAGTGGACAGCAGGAGAAATCTTGGGACAGCGATCTCGCCAGAAAGTGTGGCCAAGTTCATGCTAGCTGCCAGAAAATTTCTTGAAAAACCATCGCTTGATTTCTTCAAAGAAGGCAAATATCGCCGTGGGACAATCAAACTGCTTCCAAACGTGCTTGTAGTAGAATTTTCGCATGAAAAGAAAAGTCCAGATATTATCTGGGGTCAGTTGAAGCGAAGTTTAAGCGCAATAGCAAAGCAGTTGGAACTGGCACATTTTGAAGTACTGCGGAGCTCTTGTGTCACAGATGAAAAAAGCTCGGCTGTCCTTGCGTTCCTGCTTGAATCAATAACCTTGCCGCCATACACCAAGAGGAAAGGACCTGAAGTTTTCAGAAGGAAGGACACGGCTAGCTTCCTTTCAAACAGAAAAAAACCACTTGCGAGCTGGGTTGACAGGGAAATGAGAATCGCAATGGTTATAGAGCGCAGGGCTACCGATGCAAGAAAGTTCGTCAAATCACTTCTGATCAATCATCGTGAAAACAGTGGCGTTTCAAAAGATCTAATTATAAACAAGCTCCAAATTTATAGCGGAAGTGACAGGAAGATAATAAAGGGGCTGGCAAAGAAGGCCATTGGTGATGTTGTCTCAACAGAACGTCTCATTTTTAGATGAGGAGCTAGACATAAGGTCGTCTAGGCTCATTCCTCTTATATCGTATCCTCACTTTTCAGAACGTGAATACAAAGATCGAATTATCGAGATGGAATCACTTGGAATAACATCAATTATTTTGGGCGGAAAAACAATAGTAAATGGTGCTCATATAGCCGGCAAGGGCTGCGTAGGGATTGTAGTGAAGGCAAAAGCAGGGAGCAAAGTTTGTGCGCTCAAGATAAGAAGGACAGACGCAGACAGAAAGGCGATGGACAACGAAGCACGCTTGCACAAAATGGCAAACAGCAAAGGCGTAGGTCCAAGCCTTGAAGGGCACACAAAGAATCTGATTGCAATGGAGTTTGTCACTGGTCAGAGCATCATTGACTGGGTAGTAGGCAACAAAGCTACAAAGAGCAAAATGTGCACAATATCAGCGGCTATTCTTGAGCAATGCTTCAGCCTCGACGTGGCGGGCCTTGACCATGGTGAGCTCAGCAGGCTGGCACGACACGTCATTGTTTCTGATAGACCATACATAATTGACTTTGAAAGTGCAAGCACCACAAGAAAAACATGCAATGTAACTGCCGCTGCACAGTCGATATTGCTCTATGGCATAGTTGCAAATAAAGTGAAGAAGATCTTGGGTAATACGGACAGAGAAAAAGTAATCCATGCGCTTAGAACTTACAAGCATTTACACACAAGAGCTAAATTTGACGCAGTTCTTGACTCGCTGCTTTTATAATATTTAATTTACAATAGTCATATAACCCTCTCTCTGTATTTAGAAACGAAGTGTATTGAAAGAGAGAGACAGAGAGAGATAGTATAAAGTAGAATTGCTTGAGCAGTTTTTGCTAATGCAGACAGGCGCATTGCAAAGATAA
>JAICVG010000072.1 GCA_025935445.1 Nitrososphaera sp.
CCAGAGCACGCATGTAGTAGAGCCTTTCAAATATGTCCAATATCGCGTTTTGTGGTTAAATTGGAGCCAGTAAAATGCCTTGCGGCTGTGTTGTTCTGATACCAATATCATAAAATTTTTTTGCTCTTCATAAGATAGAAAATAAGTAACATTACTGATAGTAAGAGTTAGACTTGAATTTCTCTCTACTATTTTCAGTTGTTTAATATTTGTGGCATGCCGTTAGTATCTTTTGTCATGGAGCTATCCAGCATTGAGTTACGATACCTAGTCAATGAGATTAGAAGCAGAGTAATTACTAGCTCCTCAGGATATTATGTAAGCAGCATCAATGCAATAACAAAGAGCTCCCTCTTTCTCAGGCTTCACCACCCCATGCAAGAAGATACCATGTTAGTCCTCTCAACAAGAGGCATTTGGATCACAAGGCTGAAGTTCAAACCTATGGAAGAGAACAACAGCCTTGAGAACATTGCTCAGAAAGAGCTTGAGCGTGCCAAGCTGGAATTAATAGAGCAGGTAGGAAGTGAGCGCATTATCTCACTAAAATTTAGGCATCCAGATGGAAAGGTAAGAATCGTAGTTGGCGAGTTCTTTGGTGACGGCAACATCATAATTTGCAACGAAAATATGCAGATAATTGCAATCCTCAATCCAATACAAGTAAGGCATAGAACTCTTAATGTCGGCCTGCGCTACGTCTACCCTCCGGCAAGAGGCGTCGATGTCTTCAATATTACACTTGACCAGATGCTATCTCTGAGGGATGGAGCAAAGAACCTTGATGTGCTAAGGTGGATCGGCCGCAACATCTCTATGCCAAAGAAATTTGTCGAAGAAGTTATCAATCGCGCAGGCATCCAAGTCGACAAACAGGCTGCACAATTATCCGACGACGAAGTAAGCAAGATTTACGATACAGTCAAGGACATTGTAAATGAGGTCAGTACTGGGGGAAAGAACCACGAGCCGATTGTAATCATGCTAAATGACAAGCCTCAAGAAGCACTGCCAATAATAACACAAGAAGCAGCGATTGCTGCAAAGATGATCAAGGAGAACAATATCAAAAAAGTTGTATCGTATATGGATGCAGTCGATGAAGTGCTGAGCAGCGAAATCATGAACATAGGACGCAGCAGCAGGACAGTCGAGCTAGACAGGCAGATCGCAGTACTTGAGCATGACTTAGAAGAGCAGAATAAAGCCAAAGAAACTGTACTCCAAAAAGCAGCTGCTATACGTAAGCTGGCTGGCGAATTAATGGCGCTTTCCTACCGGGGGAGTGATGGAATCGCTGACGTGCTTGCAGACTACTCTGCATCATTAGTCACAGAAAAGGGCATCAAATACATTGAAGTAGCAGGCGAGCAGGTTGAGATGCAGTCAAGCCTTGCCAAAGCAAGCTCGATGCTTTTCGCAAGGGCAAAAGAAATGGAGCGAGGCAATGCATCAATAGAAGAGGCACATGCCAAGATTCTCGCGCAGATTGAAAAATTAAGGAGCGAGACTGCGGCCATACACAAAAAAGTTATTGTGAAAGAGCAGATCTCTAGGGAGTGGTACGAGCGCTACCGATGGTTCATCACCACTGATGGCCTCTTGGTAATTGGCGGCCGTGATGCATCATCCAATTCTGCATTAATACGTAAGCATTTGACAGAGCACGACATTGTTTTTCATGCTGAAGTTTACGGCTCACCATTTTTTATTATAAAAAATGCTGCGGCTTTTGCAGCAACCCAAGAAGGCACGATTGATTCATCCTTACATCAGGTTGCACAGGCTACCATCTCATTTAGCAGGGCATGGAAGGACGGGCTCTCTAGCGCCGACGCATACTGGGTCATGGCAGAGCAGGTGAAAAAGGGAGCACCAACAGGTCAGTTCTTACCAAAGGGCTCGTTTGTAATAGAGGGCAAACGCAATTACCTCAAAGGAGTACAGTTAAGGCTTGCAATAGGCATCATGCAATTGAATAACAGAGAAACACTTCTCTGTGGGCCGGAGGAAGCAATAAAGAAATGCTCGATCTTTTATGCAGTGCTCCTGCAGGGCGGCATGGATCCAATGAATGCCGCAAAGAAGGCCAAGTCAGAATTTGTAAAAATAGCTGACGACAATATCAAAATTGCAGAATCAATCAAGCACATAAGCCTTGACGAATTTGTAAGAGCATTACCAACAGGTCAGTCCCGGTTGTCTTTCACTGCGAGGGGTCAGCAGCAGCTGCAAGAGGCATCATCATCATCATCACCACCACCACCACCACCAGCATCAGTTGCTGCAGAATCAGGTGACAAATAATAGGTTAATTAGAACATCAAAGAGTGGAGAGTCTAAGAAGACTATCATGTAGTGAGGTCCCAGAGGATGTCAAAAGGCGTGAGAATTTTTCAATAATGAAGCAGTAGTTCGCATAGAAGGAAAAAAGAGAGTTACGATAGAATCTGATAAAAATATATATAATTATATATATAACTCCACCTTTTTACATTGAAAATCAGATAAGTAATTAAAGGCAAAATCCGAATACTTTTTCGTGGTAAAAAAGCCGGTCGGAGAACATACCGATGCACATATGACTACAAGAGTGCTTGTCAGGGACATCATGAACAGCCCGGTTGTTTCTGCATCTCCTAATGATACCGTCCATGACATTGCAAAAAAGATGAAGGACGAAAACATTGGAAGCATAATCATTATGGAGAAGGACAAGCCAGTTGGCATCGTCACTGATTGGGACATTGTTTCTAAGGCCATAGTCAATGACACCAAGCCAAGCCTGATGAAGGCAAAGGACGTAATGAAGGAGCTTTATACGATAGAAAGTGAGGAGAGTATTACAGAGGCCGCTCGCTTGCTACGGAAACACAACATCAAGCGTCTTGGCGTGGTCTACAAGAACAGACTTGTTGGTATTATTTCCTCTTCAGACGTCATTGCAGTAACTCCTGATCTTGTTGAGATAGTATCTGAAAAAGCTACCATCATCAGAGGTGAGCTTGGCATAACTCGCTCTGCCAGCAATGTATCCGGATTTTGCGACCAATGCGGTGAGTGGTCAGACCTATTACAGTATGACGAGGGCACATTCGTTTGTGAAGTGTGCAGGGGCGAATCGTCTAGTGCTGGAGGCGCGTAATGTAGCTTTTCTTGCCGATGCGATGCTGGGAAACATCGCACGCAAGCTCCGCATTTTTGGATTTGATACAGTATATATGGCGCAGGCTCATGACGACGAAATCTTAAAGATAGGCATCGAGCAGGACCGAGTGATCTTAACTGCGGACAAGGAGCTATTCAAGCGAATAGTCAAGGTTGGCGGCCGCGGCGTCCTAGTAAGTGGTGGCGCAAGCGAGCTTGAAGACTTGGTACATATTCTTACGAAGAATGGAATAACGTCCGTCGGTATGAACGGTATTGGCTCACGATGTTCGGTATGTAACGGGCACTTGGAGGAAAGGACATCGGATCAGGTGAAAAATGATGATCGTAATAATGATGATGTCATTGTACCAGACAAGGTTATAGCATGCCATAACCAGTTTTTCCAATGTATTGCCTGCAGCAAAATATACTGGGAAGGAGGCCATCTCAAGCGCATAAGAGCTCTTGTCCGAAACCTAGATGCCAAGCTTGTTGGCAGGGACTGTACCACGACTACTACTTCATGCTATAGAGCAAGTTCTGTGTCAAAAGGTTAAAATTCCATGAGAAGGCCGAACACAATCAGATGAGCTCAAATTCTGCTTTAGAAAATATGATTGGCAAGGTTTTAGTTCAAAAGGAAGCTGAACTGATTTCTCAGATAGATTCTGCTTACGAAGAGTCGCTTGACAACCTTGAATCTTCTCGGGGCAAGCTGGAAGCCGAGCGGACAAGGATAGTAGAGGCTGCAAGAAAGCAGGCTGAGAACCTTAAGCGCCAGATTATTGGATCGGCAAGGCTTGCAGCCCGCAATCAAGAGCTTCTGACAATTGAAAATGCTGTAAGTAAAGCATTTGAAGAGGCCAAGAAAAAGCTGCAAGCCTCAAGTAGCACGGATAGCTACAAGGAGTTGTTAAAGCACATGGTCGAAGAAAGCATTTCAGCTGTTGGAGGATCGAATGCAGTTATTATAGAATGCAACAAAAATGATGTGGAGCTTGTAAGGAAGGTGGTGTCAGAATTGCAGGACAGCGGTAAGCTACAGCAGGCAAAATTGTCGGACCAGCATATTGACGTGCTTGGAGGTATTAGAATAAAATCGTCAGATGGCACGATGACATACGACAATACTCTTGATTCCCGCATTGAACGACTCAAACCTTTAATAAGGAAAAACATTGCCCAGATGCTAAGAGGAGTGGAATAAAGATTGGTAGCAAAAGGGAGGATTGTTTGGATTAGTGGACCAGCGGTTAGGGCAGACGGCATGTCTACGGCAAAAATGTACGAAACTGTTGAGGTAGGCGAGTCAAAGCTCATTGGCGAAGTAATCAGATTAACTGGCGACATCGCATTTATTCAAGTATATGAGTCAACATCTGGCTTAAAGCCAGGTGAGCCTGTTACGGGCACTGGTCAGCCGCTTTCAGTGCTACTAGGCCCGGGAATCATTGGCAAGATCTACGATGGCATTCAACGACCATTGGACGAGATTGCAGCCAAATCGGGTGCCTACATTGGCAGAGGCGTGATGACAAGCCCAGTTGATATGAAAAAGAAATATACGTTCAAGCCCAGTGTGAAAAAAGACGATCAAGTAGGCCCTGGATCGATCCTAGGAACAGTAGAAGAAACACCTCTTTTGACTCATCGCATCTTAGTTCCACCAAATCATCCGGGCGGCAAGATAACCGATATTGCAAGTGAGGGCGATTATGATATTGAGCACATAATCGCAACCACTGAAAAAGGTGGTGGCGAAAAAGTTCAGCTAAAAATGTATCACAAGTGGCCGGTAAGAAAGCCAAGGCCGTATGCTGCGCGCTACGACCCAACAGTTCCGCTCGTGACAGGTCAGCGAGTCATTGACACCTACTTCCCGATTGCAAAGGGCGGAACCGGCGCAATTCCAGGTGGCTTTGGCACGGGCAAGACTGTGACGTTGCACCAAATCGCCAAATGGGCAGATTCTAAGGTAGTCGTATACATTGGCTGCGGCGAACGCGGCAACGAAATGACAGAAGTGCTTGTCGAGTTCCCGCATCTTATTGACCCCCGATCTGGTCGGCCGCTCATGGAGAGGACAGTGCTTGTGGCAAACACAAGTAATATGCCGGTGGCTGCAAGGGAAGCATCGATCTATACAGGCGTGACAATTGCAGAGTACTACCGCGACATGGGTTACGATGTTGTGCTTGTAGCTGACTCAACGAGTCGATGGGCTGAGGCACTCCGCGAAATGTCAGGGCGTCTTGAAGAGATGCCCGCAGAGGAAGGCTACCCGTCGTACCTCGCTTCAAGGCTTGCAGAATTTTACGAAAGAGCAGGCAGGGTAAGGGCGCTTGGCTCCCCAGAGAGAGCTGGGTCTGTCACTCTAGTAGGCGCAGTTTCCCCATCAGGTGCAGATTTTACCGAGCCAGTGACGACACATACCATCAGGTTCATCAAGACCTTTTGGGCGCTTGATACAAGACTTGCGTATTCAAGGCACTACCCATCGATTAACTGGATGCAATCGTATTCCGGCTATCTTGAGGACGTGAGCAAGTGGTGGAAGGAGAACGTGTCAGGCGAATGGTACAATCTCAGGGCAGAGTCGTACCACGTACTTCAGAGGGAAGACACTCTTAAAGAAATCGTCAGGCTGCTTGGCCCTGAGGCGCTACCAGACGAAGAAAAACTAGTACTTGAAGTCGCGCGCATGGTCAAGATTGGCATTTTGCAGCAGAACTCTTTCGACAAGATAGACACGTACTGCAGCCCTCAAAAGCAAGTCAAGATGGTTGGATTGATGGTCAAGTTCTACAAGGAGGCTCAAAAGGCACTGAAGGCAGGCATCCCGCTTGCAGATATTAGGGCGATGCCGATAATCCCGGCTTTGCTGAAATCAAAATTTGAAATACCAGAAGATCAGCTTAACAAATTTGACGAACTAGACAGACAGATAAACGAACAATTTCACAAGGCCGCAGCCGCAGGAGGAGAGGGTGCAACAGCAATGACAGAGAAGAAAGA
>JAICVG010000076.1 GCA_025935445.1 Nitrososphaera sp.
ATACTGCCAACAATGCTATTGGCTGTACAAAGACGCCAAACCCTGTCCACTGCAATCTCAGGCCAGACAATGTAAAGGAAATCTTATCATTAATCCTATGATCGGACCTCTTCTTCTACTAATTTTGAGCAACAGATACAAATGCTGTAAGAGATCATTGTATCAAAAGGATTATACTCACTACAACCTTTTCAACTGGCCATGGGGCTTTCTTAAAATATGTTTAAAATAGTGCCCTCTCTAGCATATCGCTGTTGACTACTAATGGGCTTTTCATTGGCAGGTTCCAGCCATTCCATAAGGGGCACCTTGCTACTGTTAAATTTGCATTAGACAGGGTCGACCAGCTGGTAATAGTAGTCGGAAGCGCGCAAAAGAGTCATGAACCTAGAAATCCATTTACTGCAGGCGAGAGGATCAGAATGATAAAAGAGTCACTTGACGCTGATGGCCAAGCAGATGTCAGGCGCATACTGATAATCCCTGTCCCCGATATTGATGTGCACTCACTTTGGACCCATCAAGTGGACATGCTTGTACCAAAATATGATGTCGTGTTTGCAAACGACCTTTTTACGCTCATGCTATTTCACGAGCAAGGCATCAAGGCAATTGAAGCGCCTCTTTACAGGCGCGAAGAGATGAGGGCTACTGAGATAAGGAAGAGGATGGCTGCGGAAGAAAATTGGGAAGATCTCGTTCCGAAGCCTGTCTCAAAAGTGATAAAGGAAATAAATGGTGTTGAAAGGGTCAAGACAATCTCCCGAAGAGATATGCCAGGCCACATCATCTAAGTAGAAAATAATATATTTCTAGCTGATCGACCATAGAATGTCATCGATGTTGTTTGGCAGTAAGAATGAGAGCAAGGAAGGAGGACGGCCAGCTTCAAGCTTTATTAACGAACCGTGGTATTTAGACCTGCAAAAGCTAACAAATGAGGAGCTGATGCGCATGTATACTATGATATCGGATGGTCACTACCGGTTTGCCAAGAATGCTTGGTATATCCCAATTGAGAAAGACCATCGCTGTCCCATCATGGTGGCCAAAGGCTATAGGTCGCCGGATACACTAGATAGGATGGCAGAGTTTCAGGATACAGCAAAGATGCTGGAAAGCGACTTTCTCAATTTCATCGATGCTTGGGACTTTGGCTACATCACTGAGCAAGATATCGAAAAGGCGATCCTGAAGATACTAGAATCAAGGAACATCGCAATAACTGAGCACAGCTAATAATAATAAATCGCCGCCAATATACGATGTGGATCATGTTTCTTCTACTTTTCTTACAGATCTAATCAGATCGACAATTGCACTCTTTGTAGTCATTGATCCAGTTGGAAGTGTGCCAGTGTTTATTGCACTTACACAAAAGATGGAAAGGGCAGAAAGGGCATCTGTCACCAAGACTGCGATCATAACTGCAGCTGGTTTGCTCTTTGTATTTGCAGTGGCCGGCACACAAATACTATCCATCTTTAGCATCACCATCTCCAGCTTCATGGTTGCTGGCGGCATCCTGCTTTTCATTGTATCGATTGAGCTTCTTACACACGGCGAGTGGAGATTTGCCGGTGCAGGGACGCAGGGTGAATCGGGTGTTGTCCCGTTGGCATTTCCGCTGCTTGCCGGCCCTGGCGCTATAACAGCTGTGATAATCTCATTCCAGACGGCAGGTCTGATCGTGACGGCTTTATCGATTCTGATAGTCATAGGTATTACCTATGTTGTGTTAAGATACATCAATAGGATTTATAGAGTGATTGGAAGGCGAGGCTCAATCATTGTTACTAGAGTTTTTGCGGTACTCATTGCCGCTATTGCGGTCCAATTCATAGTGGATGGAGCCCGGACACTCTTTAGCTAAGAAAGATTTGTTAATATATTTAGCAATCGGCTTTGAAAGCATTGACAAAGCATGACAATAGTGGAAGATATAGAGAAACTGGCCTCAAGCTACTATCAAGGCACAGCATTTCAGTTGGCGACAGCATCAAGATTACTACCGAGGATGGCGAGATAACTGGCCTATTGATGCCGCGCTATGAATCTGCTAGTGAAGAATACATTGTCATTAAATTAAAAAGCGGATATAATACAGGCATACATGTCGGAAAAATAAAATCGATAACAAAATTGTTAGACAAAGACGAAGCTGCTGTCTCTGTCAAAACTCCTGCAATTACCGCTAATCAGAATTTGCCAAAAGTTGCCTTGATAAGTACTGGCGGAACGATAGCAAGCAAGATAGACTATCGCACTGGCGGCGTGCATGCAGCATTTTCCGCTGATGAATTGTATGCATCGGTGCCTGAGCTTGCCAATTATGCATCAATTGACCCTGAAGTATTGATGAGTGAGTATAGCGAGAACCTTAGGCCGGAGCACTGGACGTTGATAGCAGAAAAGGTCGCAGAAAAAATCAAGACAGACAAGTATAGAGGCATTGTGGTGTCTCATGGAACTGATACTATGCATTATACTGCAGCTGCCCTAAGCTTTGCACTCCAGAACTTGCCGGTTCCCGTTGTGCTTGTCGGTGCGCAGAGGTCATCTGATAGACCTTCTTCTGACGCTGCCTTGAATTTGCTTGGTGCAACGATATTTGCAACAAGATCAGAATACGCCGGTATCTTTGTTGCGATGCATGCTGGCACTTCAGACGATACTATTTCATGCAATATAGGGACAAGAGTAAGAAAGAACCACACAAGCAGGCGCGATGCTTTTGAGTCGATTGACAGGACTCCTATAGCATTTGTAAGGAACAACGAAATAGAAATGCAGCAGAAAGACCAAAACGGGCTGGTGGAAATATTCAGTGACAAGCCTTTTGAAGTAAAGACAAGATTTGAGAATAAAGTCATGTTGTTGAAATACTATCCTGGCTTTGACCCTACGCTCATCGAGCATGCGATTAATGTAGGCTACATGGGTATAGTTCTCGAAGGAACAGGGCTAGGTCACGTAGGCAAGGAATGCTTTCCCGCTCTCAAAAAAGCGGTTGATGCAGGCCTCATGGTATGCATGACATCACAGTGTATCTGGGGGCGCATAAGGATGACAGTCTATGATACTGGCAGAGACTTACTTGATATCGGCGTGATACCGCTATCTGATATGATTTCGGAGACAGCAACAGTCAAAGCAATGTGGGCGCTGGCAAACAGCGAGGATGTTGAAGCTGCCAAAAAAATAATGCAAGAGAACCTTGCAAATGAAATTTCAGACATTATCCCGATATCATTATGAATAAACATCGGTTATATCAATGAAGCTACATTATTCCATTGTATGCCGAACAGCAAAGTCGCAAGATAGTGTAACAAATAAGAAACCGTAGACTGTTGGGAATGCACATATGTAGAGTTTCCGAAGATAAAAGATATCATAGGTACAGATGTCAGGATATAGATATTTTCATGAAATGGCAGTCAATAATCCCTCTGAAGTAACAACTAAAGTACATTGCAGTATCATATCATAGGAGTATTGAACTAATCTTTGAAAGGATTCGAGCATGCCAAAGGCTGATTCAGTTTCTTAATCAAAAATAGTTCGCAGGTGAAGCGAACGTATAGAAATATGGTAACACTAAAAACACTAATCCTGAAAGAGATGCAAGCAAGTTAAGCTTTCATAAGAACACTTAACAGAACTGGCAAGGCTTAATACGTGTGTTGGGTGACTTCCTAACCAGTGGCATCTCCTCTAGATCCAGCATCTTTGAACCTCAAAGTCGGCTTTGAAATACATCAGCAGCTAGCCACAAAGAGCAAGCTGTTCTGCAACTGCAGCTGCGAAGAAGCAAAAGAATATGATAGTTCGTTTGTACGCAAGCTGCGGCCAACTCAAAGCGAACTTGGGGCATATGACCCAGCGGCAATGTTCGAGTCTTCCAAGATGCACATTGTCAAATATCAGGCGGCTCTTGGTTCTAGCTGCCTTGTAGAGGCTGACGAGGAACCTCCGCATGATGTCAGCAGAGAGGCACTTGAAATTGCGTTGATCTTTTCGCTTGCACTACATTCTAAGGTTATGGATGAGATTCATGTCATGCGCAAAATAGTAATAGACGGCTCAAATACCACTGGTTTTCAGCGCACTATACTTGTTGCATCTGGCGGATATCTGGACATTGCAGGCAAGCGAGTTGGAGTTCAAAGCATCTGTCTTGAAGAAGACGCAGCTAAATTAATAGGCGAGGAAAAGGGAGTGCGCAAGTTCGGCCTTGACAGACTGGGCGTGCCACTTGTGGAAATTGCGCTTGAACCGGTGACGGGCAGGCCTAGCGAAATCATGCAAGTTGCCCTGACGTTGGGCAGGCTCCTTAGAGCAAGCAAGCGGGTTGCACGAGGGCTTGGCAGCATCAGGCAAGACATCAACATCTCGGTGCAGGAGGGTGCCGTGGTTGAGGTCAAGGGTGTGCAGCAGCTCGATCAGTTGGTAAAAGTAATCGAGCATGAGATGCAGCGACAATACGGCTTAATAGTAATCGCGCAGAAATTGAAAGAAAAGAATGTTGACATCAAAAAAGTAGGCGACAGAATTGAAGATGTCACTGACATTCTCGGCAACAAGGCGTCTTCAAGAATTGTTAAAAAGATTCTTGAAGGCGGAGGGCGGATCATAGCGATAAAGGTGCCAGGGTTTGCAGGCATGATCGGCTTTGAGCCCTATAATGACATCAGACTTGGAAGGGAGCTTGGCAAGCTAGTCAAGTTTTATGATATAGATGGTGTATTCCATTCAGACGAGCTTCCAAATTATGGAATAACAGAGGAAGAAGTTGCAGCAGTCAAGCAAAGACTACAGATGAGTGACAACGATGCTTTCGTTATCTTAGGAGGTCCAAATGACAAAGTCAAGTTCGCGTCTGATGCAATAATTCGGCGGCTTAAAGCTGCTGTAGATGGCGTTCCTGCTGAAACCCGCGCAGCAACTCCTGACGGCAAGACAGTATTCTTAAGGCCGAGGCCGGGTGTAGCAAGGATGTACCCCGAGACAGACATACTGCCCATTGCGATCACTGACTCTATGCTTGTGTCGCTTGTAGATAAGGCCCCAAGACAATGGGATGAGATTGTGGACTCGCTTGCCAAGAAATATCATCTCAACAGGAAACTGGCAAGTCAGATCTTTGACTCTGACTACCTTAACGTGTTTGAGGAGATTGCAAGTGAGTCCAAGATAGAGCCAACATTTATCGCAGCCAAGTTGACAGAGGATCTCACAAGCTTGCAAAGGCAAGGATGGGATATTTCTGTCTTGACAAATAAGGATATAAAAGATGTCTTTAAGGAGCTTAACAATGGCTCCATACCAAAAGAAGCGGTTGTCTTGTTATTTGAAGTGCTGATAAAAGCGAATAGTCGACCCAAATGCGACAACTGCAAAATTGGGAAAATGCGGCCGGAGCTCGCAAGAGTGACGGACCAAATTCGAGCATACAAGTGCGACAACTGCGGCAAGCGAGACTTAGTGACGGTTGTCAATGAACAAGTAAATATAAGTGAAGCCATTCAGGCGGTAGGCGCGTCTTCAATAAGTGACGAAGAATTGAGTAAAGGACTTGACACGATAATAACCAACAACATGGCAATAATCAAAGAAAAAGGTATGAACGCGTTGAACACACTCATGGGTAGGGCGATGGCAGAATACAGAGGCAAGGCCAACGGTCAAAAAGTAAATGCAATGCTGAAGGATAAGATGAACAAGATGGCCAACAAGTAATAATGTACAAGCCCAAGTCTACGAGGGAAATTTACATCGAATCCCTTTCCATCAATTCTGCAAGCATAGAAAAGCAGCTCGCTGACCAGTCAGTCCTATCAGAGGAGATTAGAAGTATACTAGATTTTGTTTCAAAGATGTATTGCGAAAATGTTGAGAGGATTGTCACGCTCTGCGATAAGGACATGATGGCTCTGGAGTATGTGCCAAGCCCGCTCAAGCTGTTCGTTGATTGTCTTGCCGATGTGCAAAAATCACATAGCTTGTCATCACAGGCAAGCAGGCTGATCCAACACTATACATCAGCATGGGAAGATTGGATGTAGCCAGTCAGCAAGCCAG
>JAICVG010000221.1 GCA_025935445.1 Nitrososphaera sp.
ATAATAATAATTCTGTACCCTCTATTAGATCAGCATCTTCATTATCTTATTAGCCTTCTGTGAATTCTTCCTCTTTACACCTACCACTTGTCATTTTTCCTGATGGCTCACATATGGAGGAACCATCTAGTTCAGAGCTTGCAGAAAAAATTGGTCTTAAGACCCGTGCACAGATGCCTTTCTATGATTTAATAATAATAGGAGGAGGACCAGCTGGCCTAGCAGCAGCAGTATATGGCGCCTCAGAAGGTCTAAGCACGTTGCTAATTGAAAGACAAGCACCAGGAGGGCAAGCAGGCATGAGCTCTAATATCGAGAACTACCTCGGCTTTCCTTCTGGCTTAACTGGCAGTAATCTTGCCAGACGAGCTGTTGCTCAAGCAATTCGGTTCGGTGCTGAAATTTTGACTCCGCAGGAAGCTGTCGGTATACGTGTGGATGGTCCCTATAGAATAGTTAAATTAAGAGATGGAACAGAGATAAGCTGCCATGTTGTGATTATTGCCTGCGGAGTATCATATCGGAATTTGGATGGGGTAAAGGGAATAGAGAAACTGACTGGAGCTGGTGTATACTATGGTGCTTCTATGGTAGACGCTCTTTCCGTTAAGGGTGAGGATGTCTTCATGGTTGGAGGAGCTAATTCTGCAGGTCAGGCTGCAATTCATTTTGCTAAGTATGCTAAAACAGTTACGCTTCTAGTCCGTGGGGATACTTTGAACAAAAGTATGTCAAGATATCTTATACACCAAATAAATGAAACGCCCAATATACGTATATTATTAAATTCAAAAGTCACAGAGGTACATGGTGAAAATAGACTTGAATTCATCACCATAACAAATACTCAAACAAGACAGCTACAAACCGTTCCAGCTTCTGGACTGTATATATTCATTGGTGCTGTGCCACATACTGATGCAGCTGTTGGACTAATAGAGCGAGATGCAAATGGTTTTATTTTGACTGGCCAAGATTTGATGCAAAATGGGCATATGCGTCCACGAGGTTGGACATTGGATCGTCAACCATTTTTACTTGAGACAAATGTGCCGGGTATATTTGCAGCTGGAGACGTACGCCATGGTTCTACAAAAAGAGTTGCTACAGGAGTGGGAGAAGGATCTATAGCTGTCCAGTTGGCACATCAATATTTGAGAAGAGTGTGAAAAAGGGTTATGTTAGATAGCAATATTGATAATAAAAAAAATAATGAAGAACTCAATGACAAGAGTATGAGTATCAACGCTACTAATAATAGCAATATCGCTAACGATCATGAGACATTTCTTCATCAAATACCGCTGTTTTCAGGACTAACTGATCAGCAACTAAAGACTATAGAAAAAGGAGAAGAGGTATGGTTTGAAGCAGGAGATAAAATACTTTCTGAGGGAGAGCATGATACTTTTTATGTATTATTAGATGGTAAGGTGGAGGTCATATTGAGGGATGGATCAAAAGAAGCAGTACTTTCCTCCTATGATTCAGGAGACCATTTTGGAGAGCTTCCAATTATCCTTGGGTGGTCAGATCATAAATGCGCTTGTTATGCTACGAAGAAAAGCCATCTATTGAGATGGGATGAAGATGCATTCTGGCGAATGATATACAGTTCTCCTTCTTTGATCAGACAGATTCTGCATTCAATGGCAAAGCTTATTCAAACATTAGAAACAGGATTACAACATGATCAAAAGCTTATAGCACTTGGTGGCTTGGCTGCGGGTCTCGCTCATGAATTGAATAATCCTGCAGCAGCGGCTAATAGGACAGTTACGCAATTATCTGATTCTATTCAAATGTGGAGATCACTTGTCCGAAAGTTAAATGTGCAGCACGGTATGACTGCTCAACAATGGTCATATGTCTCTGAATTAAGAAATGATACTTTAAAGTTCGACTCAAATTCCTCAACTAGTTATTCTCATAATCAAAATTCTACCACTAGCGATCTTACTACAAATGATCCTATGACACAAGTCGAAGAGGAAGACCGAATCATAGATTGGCTTGAATCTCATGGTGTGAATGATGGATGGAAGCTTGCATCTGATTTAGTCAATGCAGGAATCACTATAGATAAGCTAAACGATATCGCTCATAATATCACTTCATTCCAATCATTAACAAGAAGTAGTATAATTGATAATAATAATAATACAGTAGAGCAAAAAAATCTTTTGCTTGAAGATATTTTAAGTTGGCTTAATACTACAACAAGAATAGATCGTTTAGTTTATGAGATTAAGACCAGCACTACACAAATTAGCGAATTAATCTCTGCAGTAAAATCATATTCGTACATGGACCAAGCTCCCCTTCAGGATGTTGATATCCATAACGGAATAGAGAGCACATTAACCATGCTTCAGCATAAATTAAAAGAAGCAAATATAACTATAATTCGAGAATATGATTCTAATTTGCCACACATTAATGCTATTGGAAATGAGCTAAATCAGGTGTGGACAAATCTTATAGATAATGCTATTGATGGTATAGGAAAGCACGGGACTATTACAATTCGCACAAAAAACGAAGGTAATAGGCAAATACTGGTAGAAGTAGTAGATAACGGTTCTCAAGGTATTCCAAAAGAAGTACAATCGCGTATTTTTGAGCCATTCTTTACAACGAAGGAGCCAGGCAAAGGCACCGGTCTTGGATTGAGTATAAGCCATAGGATTATCACACAAACTCATAAAGGAGATATTAGTTTCTCTTCTAGACCCGGCCAGACTCGTTTTCAGATTCGTCTACCCATCATTTACAAAGGAATTGAGCAAAAGTACTGGTCTTGGATTAAGCCGTAGGATTATCACACACAAACTCAGAGAGATAATCTTAGTTTCTATTTCGAAATTACGAAATAAAAAATCCAAGTTTGTTTGTTTGTCTGCCTCTATTGCTAATACCTTTTCAATTGCTAATAAACAAAAATAATAGCGGATAATAATGGGCATATTTAGTTCAGTAAGAACAAGATCTAGCATAAAGCACACTGCCAATGGCACAGTAGGAAAAGCCCCTGTTGCTTATCTATTGAAACCTTTACTATCTTTCAATTTTGGTCTGGGGGATGTTAGATATAAGCTGAGCAAAAAATAAAACAATCTAGATGCGTGTGTGTATGGTCGTCTGACTAGACCTTCAGCCCATAAATAGATTTTTCATACGATAGCGGCTCAAAATTAAGACCTAACTCCTGTGCATACTTGTATGAGCTGGTTATTTCTTCTGGAGTACATGCGCGGGAGATATCATTGTAGCGTTCACGATATTTTGACGACTCTGGATTGCAAAGGTTGTCAGGATGGTACTGATCCATGATATTGACTGGTACTTCTGGCATATTCTTTGCAATCCACTCTAGCACCAGCTTTGTGCAGCACTCTATATGGTTTGGCATTATTAGGTGTCGAATCACGATGTTCTCGCCCCACTCATGCACAAGCTTGATGTTGCTAGTTACAGTCTCCCAGTACCAAGGAGTTCTTGATATGTCAAGCGCACATTTGCCCGGACCAAATTTAAAGTCGGGTAGCCACACATCTATGATATTGCGAAGGATATTCATCGCTTCTTGGCTCATGAAAAAGTTCGAATTCCAGAGCTGCGG
>JAICVG010000093.1 GCA_025935445.1 Nitrososphaera sp.
GTTATCTATGAAGCTTAATGAATCAGAGTTATTTGGAATCAACCTCTGAGAAAAGGTGGATCCAGAGGATTCGGCAGAAAAAACTTCAAAATTGAGACGCAGTCCACTAGATTAGAACAACTGAATACTGGTTACAATGTACTAGCGAGCATAAAAAAGAAGAAGAAGATGATAATGTTTTTTCGAATACTCCCTGCCCCAACACAAGAAAATGAAACATGATCTTTTTAAGAGAGAGGATCTTCCTTTATCCATTGTTGTAAGGGACATTAGAGCAGAGGGGTTAGCATAATAATATTGAATATAAGATTGCGATTATGTGACCATTGCCAATATTGTACAGCCAACACGGGTGCAGTTATTGTCATTTTGCTCATGATGTCCATCATAATAACCCCCACAATTCTAATACAACCTGCACTAGCCACTACTGCAACTAATTTATCAGCTAATACAACTATTACTACTACTGCTAATGATGCTGGATACGGCTCTTTCACTCTTGTTGCGTTAAATCAGTCAACAAGTATATTATCATCATCGTCAGCTGAAAAACATAATGTTACTCTTAGAGGACTCTTTGATGACCTAGGCCAGTCAGGAGGCTGGAATCAGATGCTTCAGCCTGCTCTTGATGAACTCAATAGGCGGCATCCAGACATGAATATACAGATTCAATACACTGAATTTCCCTATGATGTTACAAGAAATCAAATTTTAGAGAGGTTGTCAAATGACAACAATTCTGCTGTAGACATTGTCTCAGTAGATCAAATCTGGCTTGGAGAATTTGCAGGAAAGGGTTTGATAAGAAATCTAACTAGTGAATTCGAGCAGTGGGGTAGAATGTCTGACCTATATGAAGCAAATCTTGATGGCTCAGTTTACAACAATACAATATATGGTCTGTGGCTTTGGACTGACATTAGGGGCATATGGTATTGGAAAGACATGCTGCAAGAAGCAGGAGTTGACCCAGAATCACTGAAAACTTGGGATGGATATATTGCAGCAGCAATAAAATTGAAAGATTACTTTGGAGATAGAGTAATACAAGGAGCGCATCTTTTGGGTACCTCATATGATGAGGATATGTGGTATCCCTACCTCTGGATGCTTGGAGGAGAAATACTAGAGCTTCGTGAAGGCCATCCTACAAAAGGTGTCTATTGGTTTCCCTCATACAATAGCTCTGAGGGAGTGAGAGCGATGGACTTTCTGAAGCAACAGGTAGATGCAGGAATTGAACCTCAAACCGAGCATTTTTGGGGAACCGAATTTGTCAATAGAACCTTTCCTGTGATGTTAGAGGGTTCCTGGATGCCGTATTACTTTCCACAAGAAACTTGGCCAACACTGGAACAGCAACTTGGGTTCATTCCCATGTTTCCAGTACCTAACCAAACAATTCCTACTTCGACTATGATGGGTGGATGGGAGTTAGCTATACCAGCTAGGTCACAAAATAGCGACTTGTCATGGGAGTTAATAACTATAATGGCTCAGCCTGAAATACTAGCTCCATTTCTACGAGATATGGGCTATTTACCTACACAACATGTGTTAGGTGATGGTCCATCTTCTGAACCACTAAAGCAGTCGGTTCCATACTTTGAAGAAATGGTTTCAATGATTCCATATGGTAGAAGCAGGCCAAATATTGTAGAGTCTCCCGAGATAGCAGAACACATACATCAAGCTATACAACAAGTGTACAATGGGTCAGCAGCTTCATCTAAAGATGCACTTGATGTTGCTGCCGCCAAGTCTGCACAAGTACTGGGCTGGTAATTCATATGCTATAGTACTATGGCTTTAATTTGCTAATAAAATCAAATATTGTGCCTTGCAGCTGTCTTGTCTTCCCGTCAGTCTGCCAAGTCAAAGATCCATATGACTCTGGCTCTGTTAAGGTAGGTGTGCGAAGATTCGACTCAGAATTGGCCGGTGCAGAAATATTTCTATCACCTATGTGATATTCATGCTCACCATGGTGCAGATAATGCACAAACTTGTCTTTAGCTTCTTCTCTGTAGGCTACACGGCTCCTCCTTGCTACAGCTTTATCAGCAGCGTAATAAGGATAAGTAATCGACCATACGTGATCTCCCTTACCGGTTTCAACGACTAACGGCCGTGGAGCGACCAACGCTTGATAGTCAGATGTATCAATATATTCAATATTATTTGCATATACCCAGTTACTACATTTATGACCTGTTAAATAAAATAAACCAGAATCAGGTGACCAGCCAGATGCTATCACCATAGATATTCTTGGATCGAGCGCTCCAATGATTGTTGCAATTTCAGCACCTATTGAAAGACCTGTTGCTATAATACATGAGGTGTCGACGTAGGGGAGAGTTACAAGATAATCAATAGCACGCATAACATCCCAGACTCTCTCACCCGTCTCTTCCCAATCCGATGATTCAAAGCCATGGGATATGATAGAAGGATGTTGATGGTTACCATGTAAAGGATCATCGCCAAAATCTAAAATGAAAGGCCCAAAAAGCGGACTCTTAAGACCATATAGAGGGCTATCATTACGATGCGAAATATCTATGGCTAATACAACATAACCTCGGCGAGCAAAGGAATCTCCATACCAATAAATGTCACCACAACTATGTTTAGAATTAGGTTGCAGCACATCCCATGCGCTGCCATAATGACCGTTAAGCGCTATAACAGCAGGGAGTTTTCTATTGCTGCGCTCAAATCCCTTAGGAGTCGCAAGCCAAGCGTGGGAACTGCGTGTGATGTCAGGCCCCCCATACATATCAGGTAAGATATATTCAAACCATATTTCTCTCAGCCTATAGTTCTGCGGCCACTCTAGAGGGTTGTCATCCCTTTGAGCGATCCTATAGTCTATTGGATCGCGATAACTAGGAGACAAAGATACTACTCTTTTTATGGGCGAAGGATTGCCTGTCATTATTATGTGCATCAGTTGTCGTCTTGTACGTTCCTGCCAAGCCTTCCGATACACATTATCTTTCTCCTCCAAACCGTAGGTAAGTATCTGCGCCCTACTGCCCCGCCATAAAAGGTGATCCGTTACATCAGGTTTGTGAGTGAATGTCCCTGATATGAGTTGGTTGTTAACTTTTGCGCGAAAAAATTCGGTCCAATTTTGTTGGGGACGATTATCTTGCCTTATGAATTCTAGGTTCTTTCCATCCCAATGAATAATTGTTAGGTCATACTCAAGTTCTTCACCTGCTATGTCCCACATGTTCTCTATACCAGTTGCATAAATCTTCATGCGTCCAATGAAATTTGAGCCATTGTTGGCTCGATCAATACGTAATATGCCTCGAGACTGTGCACCATGCAGTCCACGATAACCTGCATCAAGAATGATGTCATATACTCTTGGAACTATGTCGCTATCAAAATATGTGCTATTCCATCCTACGACGTGATTAACATAATTACTTTTTTGTGAGGGACATTCTGACGAATGGGTATTATGTGAAAAACGACCGACGAAAATGCCTTCAACAACTCTGCCACGATACCATTCCCAGAAATTCGTATCTTTTTCCATAGAAGTATGATGACGACAAAATGACAAAGAACCAGTATTTTCATCCCAATCAATATGATCAACGATATCTCTGCCTCCTTGTTCGTTTATCAAGTAGCCACTATAGAGTTGTGAAGATTGACTGGAACCCGGCCTCTTCTTCTTTTTCTTGATGTATGCAGATAACGGTATAAGAACAAAGGGATCCTCTGCATGGAGGTACCAATTCTTTAAATTCCATATTCCCTCCGCCTTCTTAGTATCCCTCACAAAGGCGAATTATTCATGATGCTCTTATATTTTTCCATTTTTGGGCATATCAATTGAGCCACGACCGCTGTAGCGGCCCTTTGGGCTTAACTCCTGATGGCTACTTTAAGTATTCTTGCTTTCTCTATTTCTATTGGTGCGTCAGCGGCATCTGTTTTCAGGCAAGATATCTGATCTACGATTTCCATTCCAGTCGTAACTTTACCAAACACAGTATATGATCCATTTAGAAAATTGAGGTCTTTTATCGCTATGAAAAACTGAGAGCCTGCACTATTAGGATTGTGCAACCTCGCCATAGATATTGTTCCTCTCTTATTTCCATATCTATTGAATTCTGCGACTACATTCCAGTTAGGTCCGCCAAAACCCCACTTGTTTCTGTACATGCCGTTTCTGCTAAGGGGATCGCCTGTTTGTATTAAGAAATCTGGTATTATCCTGTGGAAAAGTAAACCGTCATAAAACCCACTGTCTGATAACCTCTCAAAATTCCTTACTGTCACTGGCGCTAGGTTTGGAAAAAACGATAAGTGGATATCTCCTAAGTTTGTCGATATTACAGCAGCAGATTTGTTTGCCATAATTTTTAATAGTTGAACGTTTATTTTAATAATCCATCATGTGCTTTGGGGCAAGATCTACATGAATTATTATTATTTTTTGTTTTATGTTGTAAATGCATCTACCGTTCAAAATGTGTCTGTACTTGTGAGCGCGCTACTTGTACGCAATAGCGAAATAGGTTTCAGCTGGAAAGATAATTCCATCATCATCTATGTACGCCTTAAGTGATACTTCCAGATCCTGGACAATCATCCTGAACAGATCGTCGCTCCAGGATTTCATCTGTCCTGCCAGCGGTGAGCCAGCCATCTCTCTGCGCAAGAATTCATTGACAGAGGGATAGCGAACAGGTCCAATACCAATGAGAATCCGTACGTTCTGGAACCCCGCATTCTTGAGTAGAGCACGAAGGTTATCTATGCTCAAAGGAAGAAAAGTTGAGCGCACCATCATTCCGGCATAGGGGCCTGCATGTCGCTCCAGTACATCTGCTAACAGGTTGTACTCTGAGTTATTCTTGTCGGGCCGCATTGAACTTAGCGCCAATCTCCCGTTTGGTGATAAGACGCGATATGTTTCTCTGAGCGCGGCTGACCGGTCCGGGAAAAACTGGAGACCCTGTTGACAGAAAACGACGCCAAATTTGGAATCCGGAAACGGTATATTGTGTGCTTCCCCACGCTGCCATTTGATCGGAGGAGAGATATCTACTGAAGCCTTACGTGCTACTGCAAGCATGCATTCGTTTCGATCAAGGCCGACAACCATTCCATTGGCGCCGACTTTGTTGGCAGCGCAACGAGCTACAATGCCGGTTCCACAGGCCAAGTCAAGTACATGTTCCCCGGCCCTCAACCCGGCAAGCTCGATGAGGTATTGTGCCTCAGGTGCATAGAAGAGGGGTACAAAATAACGCTCATATGACTCTGCAGCACTTTCGTCAAGCTGCCATTGCGCAAGTTTTTCTAGTTCGTTCATCGGCGTATCCCTTTGATTTGTAATACAATCTTAGATGGCTCCTGCCCTAGATGGTCAATCGTTTTTTCGCATTGTACTTTCAAAATGTGAGGTTTAGAATTGATAAACATCACCATCTCTTTGATTTCAATTGATATAGTTTTGTCTAATTTATCAGCATTTTCGTCAACTTACCTATTCGGGACCCCTCGATGAATATTCAGGAGCATATAAAATCTGAAGAATTTCTTCGCCTACAGAACATCTCGCTCTTGCTTTCCGTTAGAGTCAGCCAATTCTGGTTTGTCCTTTGAGGATGAAGTAGATGACGGTATTTCGGTAATTGGAGTCTGCACGCGGCCTACTACTTTACATTTACATGTTGCACTATTTGAACCCGTATGATTGGCGGGCCCTTCGGGATTTGGATAAAA
>JAICVG010000008.1 GCA_025935445.1 Nitrososphaera sp.
AAGATCAAACTGGGGAAGATCAAGCTCCAGCAGCCGAGAATAATGGAGCTTGACGGCTCGATAACACATGTTGCCCCAATGGAAGCAAGGCTTCGTAACTTGACCTATGCATCGCCTGTGATGCTGGAGTGTAGCGTAGTCGAAGATGGCAAGATTCTAGAATCGCGCTTTATCCACATAGGTGACATGCCGGTGATGGTTAAGTCCAATACATGCATTCTGCATAACCTGCCTGAGTCCAAGCTTGTGGAATTTGGCGAAGACGCCCGGGACCCTGGTGGGTACTTCATCATTAACGGCTCAGAACGGGTCATAGTAGGACTTGAAGATCTTTCATATAACAAAATAATTGTAGATGCCGAAGAAACTACAGGCACTATGCTGTACAAGGCCAAAGTCTATTCCTCAATCGTGGGCTATAGAGCAAAACTAGAACTGGTAATGCGCCCAGATGGTTCAATAGTAACCAAGATCCCCGGCTCGCCTGTAGACATTCCACTTATCACACTAATAAGGGCTCTTGGTCTTGAATCTGACAAGGATATCGCTGACTCAGTTTCACTCAATGAGATCATACAAGATGAGCTTGAGCCTTCATTTGAAAAGGCAGGTGATGTCAACAGAAGCAGAGATGCCATAGTATATATCAGCAAGAGGATTGCACCTGGCATGCTTGAAGAGTTCCAAATCAAGCGAGCCGAAACATTGCTTGATTGGGGTCTTTTGCCACACATCGGCAAAAACCCTGACAACAGGCACGAAAAGGCCCTGTTCTTGGGTGAGGCAGCCTGCAAGCTTATTGAGCTCAAGCTTGGCTGGATAGGTACTGATGATAAAGACCATTATGGCAACAAGGTGATCAAGTTTGCTGGTCAGATGCTTGCCGACCTGTTCCGGACTGCATTTCGCAATTTGATACGTGATATGAAGTATCAGCTGGAGCGCTCAGGCCAAAAGCGCGGCATCAACGCTGTCGCTGCAGCTGTCAGGCCTGGCATTGTATCAGACAAGCTGAACAATGCAATTGCAACAGGCAACTGGGGCAGGGGCAGGGTAGGCGTCACGCAGCTGCTTGATAGGACAAACTATATGTCGACTATTTCGCATTTGCGAAGGATCCAGTCGCCTCTTAGTAGGAGCCAACCTAATTTTGAGGCAAGAGACCTGCATGCAACGCATTTTGGCAGAATATGCCCGGCAGAAACTCCTGAGGGCTCCAACTGCGGCCTTGTCAAGAATCTTGCGCTATCAGCTATAATTTCGGTCAACATCCAGAGCGCCGAAATTACAGAAAAGCTGTATGAGTTGGGAATACAGAGCGTAGATGATGTCGACCAGGCTCTAAGGAAGTCAGGCACAAGGGTGTTCGTCGACGGCCGGCTTATCGGCTACATCGAGAAAGGAGAACACCTTGCTGACACGCTTAGGTCTATGAGGAGATCAGGCAAGATCCATCCCCATGTCGGCATCTATCTTTACAGTTCTCAAAATACTAATGCTACAAAGCGCCTTTACATTAGCTGCAACGCTGGCAGGGTACTGAGGTCCCTTGTAGTCATTAGAGACGGCAGGCCACTTGTAACATATGAGGTAATTGAAAAGATATCGAAAAAGTTCCTTTCTTGGAATGATCTCATCTACATGGGTATGATCGAGCTGGTAGACGCAAATGAGGAGGAGAACTGCTATGTCGCAATTGATCCAAAGAAAATAGAGCCCCTTCACACTCATCTAGAGATATTCCCATCTGCCATTTTGGGTGTGGGAGCTTCGATTATTCCATATCCAGAGCACAATCAGTCACCAAGGAACACCTATGAGAGTGCAATGGCAAAGCAAAGTCTTGGCTTTTCTACGCCATTGATGAATGCAAGCACGTACGTCAGGCAGCACTTTATGCTCTACCCGCAAACGCCCGTAGTGAGCACAAAGGCGATTAATTTACTTGGTCTTGAAGACCGCCCTACAGGACAGAATTGTGTCGTCGCTGTGCTGCCGTTTGAAGGCTACAACATAGAAGACGCCGTGGTATTCAACAAAGCATCAGTAGATAGAGGGCTTGGCAGGACATTCTTTTATAGGATTTATGAAGCAGAAGCAAAGCAATATCCTGGCGGGATGAAAGATAATTTTGAAGTACCTCCGCCGGATGCTAACATTCGGGGCTACAGAGGCGAGAAGGCCTACCGTCTGCTTGAGCAAGACGGCGCGATAATGCATGAGGCAGTCGTGAGTGGAGGTGACATCTTAATTGGTAGAACATCGCCGCCAAGGTTTATGGAAGAATACAAGGAGTTTGAGGTGAAGGGTCCATACAGGCGAGACACTTCAGTCGGCGTGAGGCCGTCAGAGAACGGTGTGGTCGATACAGTCATTGTGACTCAGTCAGTTGAAGGCGGCAAGATGTACAAAATTAGAGTTCGCGACATGCGCATCCCCGAGATTGGGGATAAGTTCGCCTCACGGCATGGCCAGAAAGGGGTTGTCGGCATGCTAGTCAACCAAGAAGACCTACCGTATACCGAGGATGGCATTGTGCCAGACATCATGATCAACCCACATGCGTTTCCCTCAAGAATGACGGTCGGCCAGTTCATGGAATCGCTTGGCGGCAAAGCCGCTTCGCTCCGCGGCAAAATAGCTGACGGCTCGGCTTTTCTTGGAGAAAAGCTAGACGACATTAAGAGTGCAATGGAGCATTACGGCTTCAAGTATACAGGTAAGGAAGTGATGTACGACGGCAGGACTGGACGAAGATTTCCAGTAGATGTCTACATCGGCGTCGTTTATTACCAAAAATTGCATCACATGGTTGCCGACAAGATCCATAGTCGCGCCAGAGGTCAGGTTCAGATGTTGACAAAGCAGCCAACTGAGGGCAGGGCGCGGGGCGGCGGATTGAGATTTGGAGAAATGGAGCGGGACTGTCTTATAGCATATGGCGCATCCATGATGCTCAAGGACAGGCTGCTAGAAGAATCGGACAAAGCTGAAGTAAATGTCTGTGAGCGTTGTGGCTTACTGGCGTATTATGACGTCAAACAGCGCCGATACATCTGTCGTGTGTGCGGGGAAAAATCCAAGATATCATCTGTAGTGATTGCGTATGCGTTCAAGCTGCTGTTGCAGGAAATGATGAGCCTCAATGTCGCGCCGAGGCTACTTGTAAAGGAGAAGGTGTAGAGATAGAATGATGGAAGAATCTGCAAAAACTCTAGGTGGAATAAAGTTTAGTGTGTGGTCACCAACTGAAGTGCGTAAGTTCTCAGTAGCTGAGATCACTGCGCCTGAAACATATGACGAAGACGGAATGCCTGTGCAAGGCGGCTTAATGGACAACAGATTGGGCACGCTAGAGCCTGGCCAAAAATGTGCCACTTGTGGAAACACTTCTGCGAAATGCCCCGGGCATTTTGGACACATCGAGCTAGCAGAGCCGGTGCTACACATCGCTTTTGTAGATGATATTCATAAGCTGCTCTTGATAACATGCCGATCATGCAACAGGATCAAGCTTGATGTAGAAGAACTCGCCCACTACAAGTCTATCCGCGACACAAAGGCGGCATATGCAGTAATTACACTTGAAAACATCAAAGACGATATTATTGAGCGGGCCAAGAAGGTCAAGGTCTGCCCGCACTGCGGCACAGAGCAGTATGACTTGATATTTACAAAACCGACGATATTCGTTGAGCGTACTGATGCTGGCGAAAACAGGCTGCTTCCAATCACCATCCGCGAAAGGCTGAGCCATATAACTAACGACGACCTGACGCTGCTTGGCTATGATCCCAAGACTGCAAGACCAGAGTGGTTTGTGCTGCAAGTGCTGCCGGTACCACCGGTGACTGTCAGACCCTCTATTATTCTGGAGACAGGCATTAGGTCAGAAGATGACCTAACTCACAAGCTTGTTGATATCATCAGGGTCAACCAGCGCCTCAAGGAAAGCAAAGAAGCAGGAACTCCTCCACTTATCGTACAGGACTTAGTCGACCTACTGCAGTACCATGTTACAACATACTTTGACAACGAAGTTTCTGGCATTCCACAGGCCCACCACAGGTCTGGCCGGCCACTTAAGACTCTTACTCAGAGGTTAAAGGGCAAGGAAGGAAGATTCAGAGGCTCACTTTCAGGCAAGCGTGTCGACTTTTCCAGCAGAACTGTGATTTCGCCTGACCCTAACCTTGCAATATCTGATGTCGGCGTACCGGTAGATGTTGCAAAGAAGCTCACTATACCAGAAACAGTTTCGCAATGGAACTCGGAGCGGCTCAAAGAGTTAGTGATGAACGGCCCTAATACATATCCCGGAGCAAACTATATCATTAGGCCGGATGGCGTCAAGATTAGACTAGATTATGTTACCGATAGGAAAGCAATAGCTGATTCACTTGCCCTTGGCTACATTGTAGAGCGTCATCTGGCGGACAGCGACATTGTCATTTTCAATAGGCAGCCTTCGCTCCACAGAATGTCGATTATGGCCCATAGTGTCAAGGTGCTGCCCTACCGCACATTCAGGCTGCATCCTGCAGTCTGTCCACCATACAACGCTGACTTTGACGGAGATGAAATGAACCTTCATGTGCCTCAGAGCGAAGAAGCAAGGGCTGAAGCAACGCTTCTTATGAAGGTGCAAGACCAATTGATCTCACCGAGGTATGGCGGCCCTATCATCGGCGGTATCAGAGACTTTATTACCGGTGCATTCCTCCTTACAAGTGACCGCTCGACTCTGACAAGAGATGAATTCGCAAATTTGGCTATGCTAGGCGGCTACCATGGATCACTACCCGAGCCGCTGATAACCACAGAGGACAGCCAAAAGAGGTACTCAGGCAGGCAGCTGTTCTCACTCTTCCTGCCAAAGGACTTTAACTTTATCATTACCTCAAAGTGGAACAAGGCCGCAAAGGGAGAAGGCAAGGATGTAGTTATAAAGAATGGTGAGCTTATAAGCGGCGTCATAGACAAGGCATCGATTGGTGCCGAAGAGCCGGATAGCGTACTTCACAGGATCGCCAAGGACTATGGCACAGATGCCGCAAGAAAGTTCCTTGACTCAATACTTACCATGCTTAAGACATACATCACCCATAGAGGATTTAGCTATGGGTACTCTGACCTGTGGCTGCCGCCAGAGAGCCGAGAGGGCATCAGCGACATCATACAAAGGACCTACGAAAAGGTCTATGAGCTGATACAACAGTACAATGAAGGCGCGCTCCCGCTAACAAGGGGTCTGTCTGGAGAAGAAGCGCTAGAGTTGTATGTTGTCAATGAACTGTCCCGCGCCCGCGATCGCGCCGGCAGGACAGCCGATAGGGCATTCCCTAACGAGAACTCCGGCGTAATCATGGCATCTACGGGCGCAAGAGGATCGACACTGAACATCGGCCAAATGACTGCAGCATTAGGACAGCAATCGATCAGAGGCAAGAGAATCCAGAAGGGCTATCACAACAGAGCGCTTTCACATTTTAAGCCAAATGAAACCAACCCTGATGCAAAGGGCTTTGTCAAGTCAAACTATCGCGATGGTCTGTCTCCACTTGAGTTCTTCTTCCACGCAATGGGCGGAAGGGAAGGCCTTGTAGACACTGCAGTGAGAACCCAGCAGTCTGGATACATGCAGAGGAGGTTGATCAATGCACTTGAGCACCTAAAGATTGAATATGATCATACCGTACGCGACCCTCATGGCAACATTGTTCAGTATCTGTATGGTGAGGATGGCATTGACCCTGCTAAGAGCGACCATGGTGAGGCTGTCAACATCTCAAGGCTCATTGAATCTGAATCAATTGTTGATGAAGGACGCAAGGCTATTGAGGATGTAACCAAGGATATAATTTCAAAATATGCTGGAAGTCTCAACCCGAGAATGAAGGCTAATCTGGAAAAAGCGCTCCTTGAGAATAGACTCAGCAAAGATGGTGTTGAAAAAGTAATGAAGAAGGTGCTTGATCTTATTGATAGGGCGCTTGCAGAGCCAGGAGAGGCAGTCGGTGTAGTGACAGCACAGTCTATAGGTGAGCCAGGAACCCAGATGACGCTCAGGACATTCCACTTTGCTGGCGTCAAAGAGAGAAACGTGACGCTTGGCCTTCCAAGGCTAATCGAGCTTGTAGATGCAAGAAAGAAGCCGGTAACGCCTACGATGGATATTTACCTTGACGAGAACCATAGAGTGTCGAGAGAAAAGGCCCTTGAAGTAGCAAGGGAGATACTGTTCACTCAGATAGGCGATCTTGTTAACAGGACAGAGACTGACTATAGTGGCATATTGACATTCCATCTATCTGAAGCAAAGCTGGCAGAACGAGGATGTACTTTTGCCGATGTGCAAGAAGTGCTTGAGACCTCCAAGAAGAAGTACACCATCAAGCCAAATGAAAACAAGCTATTCATCAAATTAACGGTTCCAGATGAGCCTGATGCACAGACGCTGCTCACACTCAAGAGCAAGTTACTCAACACGCGTGTAAAGGGTGTATCAGACATTGAGCGTGTAACAATAGTCAAGCAGGATGAAGAGTGGGTCATACAGACCGCTGGCTCTAACCTTGCAAAGGTGATGGCAGTAGATGGTGTAGATACTACCAGAACTACGACGAACAATGTTTACGAGATCTGGCAGATGCTTGGCATTGAAGCCGCAAGAACCGCTCTTGTCAAAGAGATCACAAATACGCTTGAAGAGCAGGGGCTGGAGGTAGATACACGGCACATCATGCTTGTGGCTGACCTTATGACATCAAAGGGTTACCTGCAACAGATAGGCAGGCATGGCATTGCAGGAACTAAGACATCAGTTCTTGCAAGGGCTGCATTTGAAATCACAGTGCCAACAATAGCCAAAGCATCGCTTGAAGGGCAGGTTGAAACATTGAGAGGAGTGACAGAAAACGTTATAGTAGGTGCTACTGTACCTGTCGGCACTGGAATGGTAGACCTGTACATGAAGGTGAAGGACAATGAGAACACTGGAAAAAGTGATTAAGAATGCGATAGCCGCCGACAAGTACAAGAGTGGCGTCAAGGAAGTATTGCAGTCAGTCAAAGGCTCCAAGCTGATAATTGTCAGCAAGTCCATCGACCCTGAATACAGAAAAAAGCTAGAAGATCAGGCCAGGTCTACCAATGTCACAATCTATGAGTATTCCGGTACTTCCGTGCAGCTGGGCAAGCTCTGTAATAAGCCTTACAGGATCACTACCATAGCAATCAAGAGCGGGACAGCAGACGAAATAAGCGCCATAGTATCAGAAAAAAAGGACAAGTAATACAAAAGGTACCTGTGAGATATAAATTGAGTTGTGAGAATGATTTGTTGTTGCTGCCGTCTCCATTATCTTTTGCATTATACCTCCGTATAGGGACGCTGTGAAAATGACTGAGATTAAGCTTACTTCAGATGAGTTGCGCCTAATGTCCCTCTTCCAGAGCATCACAAGCGCAACAGCAAGAGACTGTATTGTAGACGACAAAATGGACCGCGTTATTTTCGTTGTAAATAAAGGCCAGATGGGGCTTGCCATTGGCAAAGGCGGTTCTACAATCAAACAGCTACAAAACATGGTCGCAAAAAAGATAGAACTTGTTGAATTTTCTGATGATCCTGCAGAGTTCATCCGCAATATGCTTAATGCTGATATGATAAATGATGTTCGAATATCCGAAAGAGGTGACGGGACAAAGCAGGCAGTTGTGACAGTTGATCCTAGGAAAAAAGGAGCTGTAGTAGGAAGGGAAGGTAGAAATGCAGAGAAGGCAAGGCTTCTTGCGAAGCGATACTTCCAAATATCCAATGTGTTAATAGTTGGCCCTGAGCAGGGAAATAGTAGTAATAGGGTGAATATGAATGGGTAAATCTCCACTAGGTCTGTTCGCAGGCAGGGTTCTTAAGGCAAAAAAGAGCCGTGCTCGGTGGTCAGAAAAACATTATAAGAGAAGAATGCTCATGCTTGACAAGAAGGCAAATCCTCTAGAAGGTGCGCCACAGGCAAGAGGAATAGTATTGGAAAAGGTTGGGATTGAGTCAAAGCAGCCTAACTCTGCTGTACGCAAGTGCGTCAGGGTTCAGCTGATAAAGAATGGCAAGTCCGTTACTGCCTTCTTACCAAGGGACGGCGCTCTTAACTTTGTCGACGAACACGACGAGGTAATTATTGGAGGTATCGGAGGCGCAATGGGAGGAGCAATGGGCGACATCCCGGGCGTCAGGTGGCAGGTGTTCAAAGTCAACGGTGTCTCATTGAATGAACTTGTCCATGGAAGAAAGGAGAAGCCGAGAAGATGAGTGGGAAGGAGCAGGTAAACATTCAACTGTTCCACAGGTGGGACATGAGCAATATCGAAATAAACGATCCCGGCCTCAAATCTGTCATTAATCTAAAGCCGGCCGTCATCCCAGTCACGTTTGGTAGGCACGAGCACCAGCGCTTGAAGAAAGCAGAAGTCAATATTGTCGAGCGTCTGGCAAACAAGATGATGCACTTTGGCAAAAGGTATGCAAAGAACACCGGCAGAATGGGTGGCAAGAAGGCAAAGATGCTCAACATAATCAAAACAGCATTTGAAATCATATACCTTGAAACTGGCAAAAACCCTGTAGATCTACTGGTAAGAGCAATCGAGAACTCTTCACCAAACGAGGACACAACTCGCATCGTATATGGTGGTGTCGTCTACCATGTATCTGTTGATGTAGCTCCGCTGCGCAGAGTCGACCTTGCACTTCGCTTTATTGCAGAAGGTGTAAGGGAATCAACATATTCAAGCCTGCAGACCATAGAAGAGGCACTTGTCAAGGAAATCCTCCTGGCTGCCAATAACGACATGGCAAGCCACGCGATCAAGAAAAAGAACGAGCAAGAAAGAATCGCAATGGCTTCAAGGTGAGCAAGAGCTTTTTTCTTCTTCTTTTTACAGAATTTTTTGTGAATTAAGTCTTTTTGCTAGTATTGCGAAAAGTAATATTTTTTTACTGTTTGTAGACCAAGCTTATGATGGATTTATGCTAAGCAGAATAGACTGTATTTATTTTTGTAACTGCACATTTTGTCTATATAGCATAATATTGCTGCTAACTCCAGGATAATTAAAATTGGGCAAACATGGACTGTCATCCTTGGGGCAATATTGTTATCATCCTATGACTCAACTAATTATGGACTATGCCTCCCCTCGATACTAATATGATACCATTATTGAATACAGCCATATGCAGTAGCTTGACAGCAGGTCCAACTCTCTTATCTTATCATTCTGGAGTGATTGCTGCAACTTGATTGAAACAGGTTAGGCTGAGCTAAAGACACCCAAGTACTCGAGAAAGTTTCCTAAGCTCGGACATTAGATTATGAATGATTAAATAACAATAGGTGGCAGAAGCCAGAGAAATGAGCGGCAAGGATGAATTGATTTTTTCAAAGGAGGCTTTACTGAGGACCCATGCCGGCAAGGACATAATCAAGGCGAGAATGCTTCAAAGTAAGGGCTACAAGCAGTTCAACCACTACAAGGAAAAGACAGAGCAGGAATTTCCTAGCTTCGTGCAGCGATTCACCTTGTCCTTGCACAAAGCAGTAACTGCCGACAGTAATCCCTCCAGTACAATACACAAATTCGCCGAAGAGGTCAATTCACAGGAACTTGCCCTCTCCCACAGTAGTGTGCCAGATATCAAAAAGAGATTATCAAACCCTGACATTCTTGCAGACAGAGTCAGGCGCATACTAGATTCCAATTTTGTCAAGATGACGTTTCCGGTTTTCAACGCGCTTTACGACGGCGCATCTAAATATTTTGGCGACAGTGTTTCTGAAGGAAAGAGAAAAGCCGTTATCGATGGACACATAATCGCGATTGATCTTTCAGAGCCCATGGACAGGATAGTTGATAGGGACGAAGATCTGGAGTATCTTGACGATTACAAGTTCATGAACCCATACATACTTGCAATAGCGCGGACCAATATTGCTCAAGGAGGCGATGCAGTTCTGAAGGCTTTTGAAGAGGGCTTTCGCAATGCCAGAATCGGCCAGCACATAGATGTCAAGCTAAAGATGGAACCGGGATCAATCAATGATGAAAACATGACTGAATGCTACAAGAAATACCGGGCAGTGATGGGGACTGCTGGTAGGAACATGGCACTCAATCGCCGCCCACTTTCTGATATTTTCCATCTTGGCATGGCCAAGGCTGGCGAGTGTGTCGGCTGTGGCAATGAGATCGAAGACGCCATGAGGAACAACGAAGTCAAGATTCCTTCATGGCCGCTCTACTTTACTGTCAATATGGGTAATGTCCAGCGCGGCTTCGAACTCACAATGGCAAAGAGCAATCTCTACCTGGATGAAGCAAAAATTGCGCTTGACATGCTGCCTGAGAACTTTC
This sequence comes from Nitrososphaera sp., assembly GCA_025935445.1. Classification (GTDB taxonomy): domain Archaea; phylum Thermoproteota; class Nitrososphaeria; order Nitrososphaerales; family Nitrososphaeraceae; genus Nitrososphaera. The sequence goes on from JAICVG010000008.1 coordinate 10,414, forward strand.
AGATAAAGCCTTTTTTAGAATTTCTTTTCTTGACTGTAAGTCACTATAATCAGTACTGGTATAACGAGTTTCTACACCGTGCGCCCTTTGGTGAATTCTACAAACAGATAGAAGAAGCTGTTGCAAGAAAATGATAATGCTAATGTGGTCTGAAAAGCACAGGCCAAGGACAGTGCAAGAAATGGTGGGTAACGAGGATGCCCGCCTTGTTGCAATAAAGTGGTTAGCAGGCTGGGTGAGTGGCAGCAGACCGCTTCTATTGGTGGGCCCACCAGGCACGGGCAAGACCACCCTTGTACACACACTCGCAAGGCAACTTGATTATGATGTGGTAGAAATGAATGCAAGCGACATACGCAACAAGGAAGCCCTGCAGACAAGAATAACACCAGTTTTTCAAAATACTGCAAACCTGATTGGGAAAAAGATAATGTTGTTCTTAGATGAGGTAGATGGCATTTCGGGCAGGGAGGACACGGGAGGTCTTGACACCCTTATCAATTTAATGAAAGAGCCAACCGTGCCAGT
>JAICVG010000092.1 GCA_025935445.1 Nitrososphaera sp.
GAACGACGCGGCGCTGTCTCCCTGCTCGTAGAGCACTTCGCCACGCTCCATCGCACGCATTTGCCCGCGCGCTGCAATGCGACGAATCTGCGCGGGCGTTAATTTAGGAAATATCTGCTCAACATGAGCTCTGGTTAGCGGAAGTCCCCTGCGTGTATTGCTCATAGAGGTCATTTGCGGTTCGCTGCTATTAACGGCTTTATTCTTAGAACCCTTATCGGCACGGAGACTCTGCTGCGCTAATGAGCTGAGATCGTGGGTTTCAAATCCCACCCGGTCCAATTTTTATCATCAGGGTAACTACCGCATTAAATTGAGATTGTTTTTAGTGATTCTCGTACAAAACCAGTAGCAATAACACTACCGCCACTATTGTAACTATGAATTCTAAATGTTTCAATAAACATCACAGTTATCACTAAGAGAGAGATAGACATATGTAAGTCAAAGTAGATCAGACTAGAAAGCTTTGTCAATTCGTGGGATACTTCTTATCTATGGTTGAGTTATGATAGATAATTCTTCTAAATGTCTTTAGTATCAAGATGTATATATACGCGCGACAATATGTCAACTCAACAACAGAGCGAAGAAAAAAGATAGTTTCATTAGCTGAATGGAGAAATATTGCCAATAGCAGTAAAGCCTTCCAGAAAGGTATAGAATACCAAAACATAAAAGAAGCATTACAATACTTTCCTGACGATTACTCAAAATGGCCACTATTTCCATTACGAATACAAGAAAAGCTAAAAGAAGAGGCCAACAAATGGTATTTGCAGTGTATTGAGTTAATCCAATATAGAAAGAATCTATGATAATAATAAAGAAGAAGAAGAGGAAGAAGCAAAATCAATTGATGTTGACCAACTATTTCAATTATCGGAAATTGCGTTTCTAGTAGAACTAGTCTTTGCTACAGCAGAAAAGGATACATCCAAAATTCAAATAAGAAATCGTCAAGATGCTTACAATGCATTAGCTGATAGGGAAACATTTGATAAACTTATGCAAAAAGGGCTCGATGCAGAGCATCAAAAATACAAAAACAAAAACGAAATAGTAGAGTTTTTCATGAATATAAAAGACAAAGTCAGAATAGAAGAGTTAACATTTTATGGATAGATAGTGAGATATTATCAATACATACCTACCTCAAGAGATTTTTGCTTGGATGATAACCATTAACCATCAACGAAGAATGCCTCCACTCTTGTCGATTTCAGCGTGGATTTGCGGGTTTTTTGTGGAGATATTCTCCATAATCCATACAGGTTTTGCGTAAATGTCGCCTCTGTTATCATGGCTTTTCTACGCTTCTTTTGGTCAATAAAGACCGTATCGCCTGCATCAATTCTTCATGAGTTGCCATATCGTTCTTTCTCATGTAATAATAGAGCTCTTCCGTCGCTGCATGATAGTCTATTCCAAGGTTTTGGGCTATGTTGAGCGCGATATGCGATATAATCAGCTTTCTCATTAGCAACTCGGTTCCATAGACGGAAGCATCGGACACGAGTTCACTTAGCGTATTCTTGAAGTTGGCATCGATATATCGATCCTTTGCTTCTCTAGCCTTGATTGCGAAAGTTATGCCCATCATGCGGGCTTTCATGTGGATCTGCTCAACCATAGAGATAAACTGGTCATTGAGTGGGGTATTGTCCAAAAGCACCTCTGAAAGCAGGTCTGCAGCGTCCTGTTCGCTTATCTTCATAGTTTCCTTTACCTTGAACAGAACATGACAGGCGGCGCAACCGTTGTTGCCTCTAATGATAGAGGGATTGCTAGTTATAGCGGAGATTTCGTTTTTTATTATCTGCTCGGCTTCTATCCGCGATCTGTCGTCTAGCTTTACCAACTACGAATAGAGAGCATATCATCTTGAGGCTAAAAAGTCTTGCATTTCGTGACAAATGAGCAGCAGCGACTGTGCGTGCCGTCCATGGCGGCTGATAGTGTTGCAGCTCTTTTTTTCTTCACAGTATTGTTACGGCTACATACCACTTATTTGCATACAGGAAAGGACGTTGAGCGAGAGGTCTGAAATAACGACGTATGATAAATGTCTGCACTGCTCAAGAGGCATCAGAAAGAACCTCAAGTGCATCTTTTACTAGATAGACTCGGAAAATATCTCCACCTTTAATGGAATACCTCCACCTTCTTTGCACTGAATTTGAGTTCAATTTTAGGTCTCGTGGAGACGGTGGAGGTAGTGGAGGTAATTTTTCGGATGATAGTCTATTTAATATCATTCAGTATCAGTCGTCGCTTCTTTACCACCCTTTTGTCTTATTCCTGCGCGTACATTTATCAAAATATCTCCTGTGCTCTCGTCAATATTCACTGGATACGAAGTCTGATTCTTTGCCCAAACAGTCCTATCAGATACTTTGCCGTTGCGAACATCAAATACAGCATAGTGCCATGGACAGGTTAAGTTGAAACCTTCAAGCGTGCCCTCTTCAAGAGGCGCACCTTGATGAGAACAAACAGCATCAATAGCAAAGACTTGTCCATTTATCATTGCTAGAGCAATCTTGTTTCCTTCCAGCTCCACTCCCAGTAGACTACCTTCTTTGATATCCATCTTGTTGGCTACCTTTTGAAATCCTGCTTCTCCTTTGGACATTTCCAGTCTAGAAATAGGCTGTTTTACTATTTAGAGATTAACTAGATAAAAAGCAACTAAGATGATGAATTATCTCTAAGTGTATTGTGTTTGAAAATGAACCTACCAATGCTCCAGGGGGAGAAAGGTTCTTTCATATTCGCGAACCAGATGGTTATATCAATTATCGTTTGCACAGCCATTGTAGTAAATGGAATCAATAATTGCCAACCATCGTTGTTGTTCTCTACTTTTCCGGTGATCGTCTTGTGTGATGCGAAGTGATAATTGACGCTTGTCTTATATATACATTGTATGAAGACTTGCTAGATACATCGAATGTGTCTTCATTATCTCGGCTATCTTTTGGCAGATAATATGAATTATGATATGATGAAATAAATTAAATAATCTGGAACATACTATATTTAGTGACTTCTTCTATGTCATCGTCCTCCTCTTCTATCTCTTACACTTATGCAAAGGAGATTTGCAACCAAGTATTGCGGCTAGATAAATCGATCAGATTTGCAGGTATTGCCAACAACATGGGAACGCTGATTGCCTACAAATTACGGGAAGGGGTTGTTCCTCTGCTAAACGAAGAAGAACTTCAGAACGATATAATGAAAGCTGTTCTTCGCATGAAAACCAGGGAAGACTATGAATCAAAGTTAGGAGACGTGATTTACACTTTTGCACTGTACAAGAAGGTAAAGAGGGCTAGCATTCCGCTAGACCATCCAGATTTGGCAGTTCTAACTGTGTCATTTGACATGGCATCTGACCAAGATAGCATCATCATGGACAAGATCCTGCCAGTTCTAAAACAAGGAAAATTGACTGAAGAAGCATCTGAAGCATAACTAGACAGAGAATTGCTTTTACGAACATCGGTGCTCATTTTCTTACCTTCTTTCACTTTCTTTTCTGCTGTGAGTATGGCAATGGTGCCCCAAAAGAATGAAGAAGGAAGAATAGAAGACGAAGAGGTACTAAGCCTATATGAAGACCAGGAGAAACAAATTCCTGATTAACTTCTGATGAAGATATAGAGAACATAAAGTCAAAGCTACTGCTAAAAATAATCAATTACTTATGATTCAAGCTTAGCGTCGGGCTGTTCATAATATCCTTACTAGATCAAGTACTTTTGGTTTGCTATTTATGGGAAACCTTGACTTTAACAGTGGCTTTAGGAGCAATAATCCATTATTTCGCAAGTGGTGTCAGGACCTCTTTGTAATTCATTGAACAAAAAAGGAAAAAGGATGCACATATAGAGAGATTGAAAAGATAGTAGTGCTGTAGAGCTATTATGATTCTTCTCCTGAAAAAAAGAATGTGACGGCTAGGTTGTTGTCGATTGCTTCTAAGAAACGCTCAACGTCTTTGTCTCCCTTCTTCTCTTTCATCTGCTGAACCTGTCCTAGACGTAAACGATGAGGTGGAAGACGCTCTTGTCATACCTCTGGCGATCTCTTCCGCAGTTCTTGCATTATTCGATGCAAGTCTTGTCATATCTCTTACGTTATCTCTTGCAGAGTCCATTGTCGTTCTCATAGATTCCATGCTTGCCACCATCATATTATTTGCCATTCTGGTTCCAGTCACGACACTTTCCGCCATAGTAGCAACTGCCCGAGTGTATGCTTCGGCTATTGCTGCTGGCAAGTTTGCGTATGGAAACCAAAAGTTCATCATGTAGGTTACCACTGGAGTCCATGCTGACTGAAATGAATTAGCAATATCTCTTTGCGACTCAAGGAAGCTGTCTGCCATTTCTCTCGTTGTATCGACTGTCTGTCTTTGAAAGTCAGACATTGCCTCTCTATACTTTGGTATTTCTCTTCTTGTCTCTTCAGTTGTCCGCTTTATACTGTCCCTGGTTTCTTCAATTGCCCTATTAATGGATGCTGTTGAGGCTGCAGCTGTGGTTTGTTGCTGAGGATTGGTTGTATTGGTGCCTTCATCTTTTTTATCGTCTTTTCTTGATGCCATAATTATCAATGTTTTTACATAAGATAAGAGTTTCAACTCATGATTCATGTCAGACTCTTTAGAACAGAAAGTACTCTTTCTCTTCTGATATATTCGCTTATTTTTCAAATTCAGTATTATAGTAGGATATATTCGCAAAAAGGTGAGCCCCATCAGTATCTATCTAATATGTGTGTTCATTGCTATGCTTTTGCTGTCTTTGGCATACAGACCTTCTTCTTCAAATCATACGCATTTTTGGTTGATGCCTGTGCCTACCATGATGATAAAAGAACCTTTATTTTCAGTCATGATTGCATATGCAATCTGCCTGTTGCTATTAAACATCCCCATTGCCTAGCTTTACAGATGAGCTGGGTTTAATAACCTCTCTATATCACTAACAATACAGGTCTTATTTTGTCTGCAATTGAACATATGTTAACTGTGAAACAACGTCAGGATGTAGAGGCCCGCCTTGCCAATTATAACATCCCGCTTCAGATTTTACAGATGGTAGCAGAACAATGTGAATGCACCATCGAGACCCGCAGTACCAGAAACGAACTGGCACTAAAACCCAAGCTGTCTCTGTTGCTCTCAAGATTAAACGACAGGGCAATTATCCTGCTACAGCAGATATTTCTTGACTGTCATGAGTCCCTTTCAAGTTTCAGATTCACAGTATTTCTCTCCTCCCGGTACAGCCCAATGATGCACAAGTTTGTGATCGACGGAAAAATCAGCGGCAAATCCAACTCTGAATACACTTTCGATGTGTGCATCTATAGTCGCCGTACAGGTGATTTGATAGCAGTTGGGATGCGAAACAAAGACACAAAACAGCAGGCACCGGATAGCAAGTCCTTGTCATTATTCTTGGCAATAATTGATGATGTTAGCAGCGCACATCCACAGCTTCAGGGCGCGTACTATTCGTCTTCATACGGGTACCAACCTTTGTCTCTGGCAAGAAAAAATGCCATTTGGAAGGAGAATGCTGGCAAAAAAGTGGAAATTAAATTCTTTGAATACAAGGATAAAATGTACATCGAAAACAAATCGCTTTCTAACCCACAAGTCGCCATATCCAATAGGTACTAATACTAGTATTATACATACAGAATGATAATTCTTGGAAAAATGTGCCACATGCAATCAGATGATACACCCTAATTTTGCAGGTCACCACAAGTGCAACCAC
>JAICVG010000025.1 GCA_025935445.1 Nitrososphaera sp.
AGTTATTTTATCAAAATACTGTGGTCAAGAAGAAAAATAGAAGTTATTGCAGCATCATGGAATTTATTATACCATAACAGTCGATAACTATCGACAGCGATAGTCGAAAATTTTTTTTGCAACTAAATATATGCTGATGCTGCTGATGATGATAATTTGACTACGTGGCAGTCATAGCATTGGACATGCGATTTTCCTTGCGTATGTAAACCCTGACTTAAATGCAAGCATTATCTTTTGTAAGCTCTGACTAGAAGACTACGTGTACTTCGGCCTTTTCTTCCTTTGTCAGCGCTCGGTAGCCCTCATTATCGATAAGGACGACATTGATGCTGTCGCCTGTTCCAGCATTTCTCCTAATAGCAGCTGCTATCGCGTGCATTGCTATCTTGTAAGCATCATTTACGCTCATATCATCCTTGTACTCCGATTCTAGATAGCCGTATGCAACAGGAGAGCCACTGCCAGTCGAGATGAACTTCTCTGTCGTCATTGATCCAAACAGATCTATATTGTAGATTTGGCCACCTTCTTCTTTTGTCCAGCCTGCCATTATTATCTGGACATAGTATGGGAAGAATCGCTGGTTGAAAAGCACATTTGAGCATAGCCTTGCAGCAGACTTAATTGGCATCAGCTCTTTGTTCTGGAGCCTATAGAGGTTGGAATTGTAACGCATGACGTCGACAAGGTTCTGTGCATCTGCCACACCGCCGGCTATAGTCATCGCCAGATGACGGTCGACCTTTTGAATCTTCATCACATGCCTGTCGGCGATAAAGAAGCCTGCACTTGCGCGTGTATCAGCAGCCAAAACTACGCCGTCCTTGCAAATTAGGGCGCAGGTAGTGGTTCCTTTCTTTATCTGATCTGCAATATAATCAGGATATCTCTTGTCATGAGGATACATTTATGGAATTAAGTGAAGCAACCTGATTTAAAACTATCTGCCTGTCTGTCCGTCTGTTTGTTTTATATTCCTCTTATGAGACATTTTTTCTCTAAGTAGCTTGCAGCCAAAGACAATATTTGAGAAGATCTGGGACAGTCATATAGTATATGAAAAAGAGGCGGAGGAGGATGGTCAATCTTTGTTATATATAGATCGGCATCTTATTCACGAAGTGACATCGCCTCAGGCTTTTGATGGGCTTCGAATGAGTAAAAGACGCGTAAGGCGGCCAGATCTGACTTTTGCCACTATGGACCACAATGTCCCGACAAGCGACAGGTCGCTTCCAATTATAGATCAGATATCGTCGATACAGATCCAGACGCTTGTTCAAAACTGCAAGGAGTTTGGCATAACGCTATTTGATATGCATAGCCCAGATCAAGGGATTGTGCATATCATTGGACCAGAGCTTGGGCTAACCCTACCAGGTACCACCATCGTATGTGGCGACAGCCACACCTCAACCCATGGTGCCTTTGGCGCCTTTGCGCTTGGAATTGGGACAAGCGATGTGGAGCATGTTCTTGCCACCCAGACTATATGGATGGACAAGCCTCAGACATTTGCAATAAATATCGAAGGGAGGCGCAAAAACCCTCATGCCATCACCGCCAAGGATATCATACTCTACATAATCAGGACTATCGGCACTGCCGGCGGTAGCGGCACGGTGCTTGAGTACCGTGGCGAAACAATATCCGATCTTTCTATGGAGAACAGGATGACGATATGCAACATGTCAATAGAGGCAGGTGCAAGGGCTGGCATCATAGCACCTGACGAAGAGACATTTGACTTTATCAGGGGTAGACGCTACGCGCCCAACACCGAGCAGTTTGAGAAAGCAGTGGAACACTGGAAGGCCTTGAGGACGGATCCAAATGCAAGGTTTGACAAGTCCATCACCTTCAATGTCAGTGAGCTTGCACCACAGGTTAGCTGGGGTACCAATCCGGGGATGGTGGTAGACATTACTGATACCGTGCCGCACCCCGACCAATTTTCTAGGGGAAATGAGAATGAGTACAAGGCTGCGACCCGTGCACTTAAATACATGGCACTAGAGCCAGGAACGCCAATTACAGACATAAATGTTGACAGGGTATTCATTGGATCCTGCACAAACTCGCGGCTTGAGGATTTGCTGGAGGCATCACTCGTACTAAAGGGAAGGAAGGTCTCACCAAAGGTACGTGCAATGGTTGTGCCCGGCTCCCAACAAGTCAAGGCGGCTGCAGAGCGACTTGGGCTTGATAGAGTTTTTAAGGAGGCCGGCTTTGAATGGCGCGAATCAGGATGCAGTATGTGCCTTGGTATGAACCCCGATATACTTACACCCGGTGAGCGATGCGCAAGCACTTCAAACCGCAACTTTGAAGGAAGGCAGGGAGTTGGAGGAAGGACACACCTTGTGAGTCCCATAATGGCGGCAGCAGCTGCAATCGAAGGACACTTTGTAGATATAAGGGGGTGGCTCTAAGTAGAACCTTTTATAGTGCTCAGAAGTAAGGCAACACCGCTTGACAGAGTAAATGTCGATACCGACCAGATAGTGCCAAAGCAGTTTTTGAAGCTAGTTAATAGGACCGGCTTTGGCAAGTACCTGTTTTACGATTGGCGCTTTGATACAGACGGCAAGCCAAGGAGCGACTTTGTGCTAAACAACCCAAAATACTCTAGCCGGCAAATACTGCTTACACGTGATAACTTTGGCAGCGGCAGTTCAAGAGAGCACGCAGTCTGGGCCATACTTGACTATGGGTTTAAAGCGATAATTGCACCATCATTTGCAGATATTTTCTATAACAACTGCCTTAAAAACGGAGTACTGCCTGTGCGGCTTCCAGATCATGAAGTAGACTATTTGTTCAGTGACGAAGATCTTTACATCGAGATTGATTTGGCAAAACAGAAAGTCACAGCCGATCTCCACACTATGCATTTTGAAATAGACAATTTCCACAAGAAACTGATACTTGAAGGCTTGGACAGCATTGGGCTCACCTTGCAGCTTGAAGACTATATTGCAAGGTATGAAAGACAGAAGCAGATGTTTGCTTTGCACGGCAACTAACAAGATTTTTATCCTAACTTCATTAAGGGAAGACGAAGGTAGTTGGCTGGCATTGTGGCTATTTATAGCTACGGCTCAGATAGCAAGAACAACAATATCATCTACTACCTTGCCCATTCCATGAGGAGGTTGCAACACAGAGGCAAGGCATACTGGAAAATGATAGTAGGCGAAGGTGCCGCCGGTGCAGAAGGCTCTCTTCCTGCAGACGAAACGATCTTGCGTATCGCACAAAAGGAAAAGCTTCTCGGAAACAATGGCATTGGCTACCTCTCAAAGAGGCCGCCGCCCTTTCCCAGCATGAACAGCATATGGGTTGTATTTGATGGGTTCTTCGTAGATACTGAAAAGCTCCACCTGCATCCATACATCGGTTCTGCAAGGGACTCTGATTCACTTTTCAAGATCTACCATATTTTCACTCAACTCTTAATTTTTGAGAAAAACCCTGAGCGCGCGGCCGAGTTTCTAGACAGGCACCTCAGAGGGAACCTGATGATCAAGGTGGGCGACAGAATTTACGTCTACCGCGACAGGACTGGATTCAAGCCACTTGTAAGTGCAACCAACCGCGACAAGACCCTAAATATCATAGCGTCTGAAAACTCTCTCAGAACCTCTCTCATTAACATGGAATTTGCAGACGTCAAGCCCGGCCAACTCTTGAAGATTGACAGATATAGTGGGCTCGAAGTCCTAACAAGCGAGTCTACAATAAGGTTGATGATGGATCCCTTTGAGTTCATAAGGGAGTCAAATGTCGTAGCGACGGTTAATGGCAAGAGCATCTACCAGATCCGCAAGAAAATCGGCAAGGAGCAGGCCAACTTTTTGTCTAAAGAGTTAGATGTAGACTTGGCCTTTGCAGAGCCTGATTATACTCGCCCGATGACTCTAGGCTTTAGTCTTGAATATCAAAAGCATTCAAAGGTGTTTGAGCTGGCGGAAGGCGTAATTAAGGATAGATACGATGACGCAGACCACATGATCGACTTTTCAGAGCAGGTGAGCAAAAACAAGCTGCTCACCACCGGTAGGTCACTCAAATTTATCATCCAAAATCTAGTGCAGGGAAAGAAGATAGCTACAGTGCAGGGCACAATCCAGACAGGCAGCACAACACGGGAGACAATATATTATCTAAAGAACACCGGCGCAAAGCGCATTGATGTAGCCGTAAGCTATGTGCCGACAGTGGATGGAAGGCAGGTTGGGTTGTATACACAAAACCGCGACCTCATTGCAAATAAGTACATGGGCAAGGTGTCATCCATCAATGAGCTTAATCAAAACATTGCCAGAGAGCTAGGGGCAGATTCCTTATATTACAACTCGCCGGCTGTTCTAGCAAAAGGCATCGGGGTGTCAGAAAACGACCTATGGTTTCCTGAGTGGGTGAGATTCATTGATTACAAATAAGAGCAAGAGATATCCATCCTGCAGAATCCGCCTCCACCTGACAACATGCAGGTGTTATATTGAGATACAGCATATACATTCAGGATCAGAGCTTATCATAAAGAAAATAGACAGGAGGGAGTATATGTATGAGCAGAGAGACAAGCACATGAGCCAATTCTCACTCTTGACTAGAATATGAGACAGACTACGGGATAATCACATTACTGTTCAAGACTTAGAGCAGTTGTTCAACGATGAACGCGCACTAAGCAGCAGCGCCACAATCTTATGCAACGGATTGTGATACTATTATTCTCCATAATGGCGATGACTGGTGCCTTATAAAATGTGGCTAAGTCAACTACAATCAATGGTATTACCACATAGTCAACAATTGCTCAACTTTTCTTAATATACATAGAGGATACTACTTATGGAGACATGGTCAAATATCAAATAAGAGTTTCAAACTGCGTCTTTGTTTGGTGCGTATTGCACCTGCCATTAAACTGCCTAGAGCAGCTTTTCTGCCTCGCTTAAGGAATTTACCCTCACTGGCCAATTGAAATTCTTGTTCCATGGCTGGTTGAATAGTATTGCCGACTTGGGAGAGATAATGTCTATTAGGTTCTTTGGGGCGTCGTCTATCAATATATCAAAAGGGTAGTTGGCTTTTGGCACCGCGTCATAGATGAACAACAATTCGTCGGTGTAGACGCGATAGAAATCGAGCCACTTGGATACATAGGGAGCTGTGGGCCTCTCCCGCTTTGTGATTATAGATATCCTGTAGCCCTTGCGGTGGATGCGTTTTGTCACATCGCCAATCTTGGGCTCTGTCGGGGGTATTTCGCGCCATCTGTACTTCCATACATAAGTGAAGTATCGATAGACCTGATTAGGCGTTATCGGCAGCATTGTAGGTATATCCCAATTGGCGATTTCTTTCTTTGTGATTTGTGCTTTGTTCCGCTTATTGTATTCATCAGTCCAGACAAGCATTACATCGGCAAGGACGGAATCGACGTCAATAGCTACTGTTTTGACTGCCTCAGTAACCCTTGACCTCATTTCCTCAGCATCTGTGGTCAACGTAACTGGCAGTATCCATTGCGTATTTATAGAATATCAATGGAATGAGATCTATATGCCTCAGTTGAGCGTAGATTTATGCTGGTTTGCTAATTATATGGAAAGTATGTGTTTATTGGATTATGGTAATAGTTAGACAAAGATGAGAGCTTGGTATTTGAATAATAAAATCACATGCTTTTTTCACGCCTGTTGCCGCGGCATAAACAAATATGTTAGAAATTGGGAATATCTTAAGCAAGTACTCTTTCGCCACTTTCTATGGTTGGAGTGAAGTGATAAATCTAATAGCTTTATTCAGGAAAGAGTATAAAAATTAGTTATGATATCTTTAAGACGTGTCTTATTATTTACTAAATGTATGATTTGTTCAAGAGAATACGAAGCAGAGTTCTTGTTCTAGCACAACGCTAAGAATTGCTGTATGAATACATCTTACGACTCTGACAGGAATGGTTCCCCCTTAGCTAACAATGAAAAATCTATTGAATTCGACATTAGAACCGAAGAAATCTATTTTGCAGACCAGTCAAGTGGGTACTATTGCGTCTGCATTGTAGATATGGTAAATTCTAGTCAGATTACGGCTAAAATTGCAGATGGTAACAAGATCAGAAAATACTATGAAATATTCCTTAATGCCATGGCTGCATTGGCAAAGAACTTTGGCGCCAAAGTGATCAAAAATGTAGGAGATGCGCTGCTATTCTATTTTCCTGATACATCAGATACTGGGAATGTGACCGCATTCAAAGAGGTCCTTGAATGCTGCACTGCAATTATAGCAGCTCATGAATTTATCAATATAAGACTTGAAGCAGAAGCGCTACCGCCTGTCAGCTATAGAATTAGCGCCGATTATGGAAGAGTTGAGGTTGCTACAACAGTCACATCAGGCACAAAAGACTTGTTTGGTCCTACAGTTAACATGTGTGCAAAGATAAATTCACAGGCAGAACCAAATGGGATAGTAGTAGGTGGAGATTTACATGAAATTATGAAACGCTTTTCGTTTAGGGAATATTCTTTTGAAGGAGTAGAAAAGAAACAGCCTATTGGAATTAGATATTCCTATCCTGTATACTCGGTCGTAAGAAAGGATGAAGTGCCAGCTAGGGATAACGCATTGAATGTTTTCAAGAAGGACACCCCCAAACCAAAGTTCAGAGAAGAGACACTATCTATCTATCATCGAAAAGCTTTACAGCCAAGAGATGACATTATCTCCCATTCTTATCCTAAACAAACAAGTCATCCCACTGTTATGCTAGTAGACGACGAACCAGATATACTTGCAATCTTTAAAACTTACTTAACTTCTGAGGGTTACGAAGTAGAGGCTTTTTCTGACTCGTACATGGCATTACAGTCCTTTGCGAGATCGGAACCTCGTCATTATGACCTACTAGTTCTTGATATTAGAATGCCAACAATAAATGGATTACAGTTGTATCAGAGATTGAAAGCTGTAGATCCATATGTAAGGGTCATCTTCATGTCTGCTCTTGAAGCGACGGATGAGCTTGTAAGCATATTGGATGGAGTAAAGACTGTAGACGTCATAAGAAAACCTATCGATAGGAAACATTTCATTCAGAAGGTAAAAGCAACTATTGAATCTTCACATTCCGGCACAAATAGCTAATATGGTATATCTCAAATACAAACGTGCTATCACGGTTCCATGGGGTAAATTATTCATTTTTTGTCAATAACTGGAATTAATAAAACATCCTCTAAGCTTGTATTATACCTTGGATATACGTAGATGAAGGCTCTGACTAATTATAAAGGTAAAATTTTTTCCTTTGTGAATTGTTAATTGGTTAGAATCTATTATTATTCATAAGGGCAGAGCTTCTGGAACCCATTTTGCTATTTTATACTAGTTTCTATTGATTTTTTTCTATTTGAGCAATATAGAATTAGTTTATTTAAAATACCTAGAGCTAAGAGTATTAGACTGTTAAAAAGGCTCTCCGTGTAGACAATAATAATCCATATGCTATGCAGGTCATGCGGTCAAGAGTTAGACCCTATCAGGACGTGTGCCATGTGTAAAGAGACTGTACAGTGGAAGTGTTTTGCCTGTAACAAGGAGGGAGATACTTCAATTCATCTCCATGCTGGGACATTATCAGCATCTTTGCCTAGTGGAAGAATTTCAGAAGCCTAAAGACGGTACTTGTATGCATTACCTTTGGCATTAAAAAAAGAAGTAGTAGTTATAGGAGATGATGATGATGATGCTTTAGCATAATATCTGTATATTTAGGCCATGCTCGTAGACGGGGACAACTCGCAGGCATTTTTCCCTATTCTGCATGTTGATTTAATCCCCACCTGGACCGTACTTTTTCTTCTAGGCGGAGGAATATTATTCTATCAAATAAAAGGCCAATCACAAAGATTGTAATCATGACAGCGATTATTTGGCTCATGTCGTTGAATTCTCTTCCTACTGCAAGTACATGTCCCAGTCCATATAGAGTGGTTATCAACATCTCAGCACCGATTAGTGCATGCCATGCAAATGACCATGCTTGTCTTATGCCCATTATCAGAGAAGGAGTAGCTGCAGGAATCATCACATGTCTAAAAAGGGCAAAGCCGTGAGCACCCATGTTCTTTGATGCACGGATATAGATAGGAGGTACATTTCTGACTGCACTATAAGTCGATATCATCACTGAAAACACTGATGCCATTATAACTACAAACAATATGCCAAAGTCATTAAAGCCAATGAGCAGTATAGAAAAAGGAACCCATGCAATACTTGGAAAGGTCAAAAGCCCAACTGCAAACGAGCCCATAGTCTTGCCAAAGCCCTGAAATTTTACCATTGCAAGACCAACTATGCCACCCATTGCTATAGATATTGCAAATCCAGCTGTAAGTCGCCACAGCGTCGTACCAATTCCTATAGCAAGAGAGTTATTTGCTATTAATTCGCCGATAGAAATTGCAACTTGTGTGGGAGAGGGTAATAATGTCTTTGGCCACAGCTCGAGAACAGTCACAAGCTGCCACAACCCTACAAATACTGCCAAGAAAAGTACAACATTGGCTATGTCCGTTATGTCCATCCGATATGTCTTTCTGCCGCCATTCTTCCGGCCGCTTTTTCCTGCAGCTCCGCTAGTAGTAGATGGAGCATTGTCATTATCATCCTCTTTTAGCAATCTGCAAATCACCTTCAAATTCTCTCAGAATTTGTTTTTTTATTTCATACAGCTCAGGGCTTTCGGGGTCTCTAGGTTGTGGTAAGTCAATTCGAAATTCTTTCTTGATATTTTTTAACACAGAAGATAGAATTATTACTCTATCACCAAGAAGTATTGCTTCATTGATGTTGTGGGTAACAAATAGGATAGTCTTGCCGGTTGTCTTGTGAATCCCAACCAGCTCTTCATGAAGCAAGTTCCGGGTCTGGACGTCTAGCGCGGCGAATGGTTCGTCCATGAGTAGAACTTCTGGTTCAATGGCAAGGGCCCTAGCTATTGCCACTCTCTGCTTCATCCCCCCGGATAGCTGGTGGACAAAAGATTCTGAAAACTTGGATAATCCTACCATTTCTATACACTTGTCAGCGACCTGACCGCTCTTCTCTTTCGGCATCTTTGCAATGTTTAGTCCAAATTCAACATTGTCTTGTACATTGAGCCATGGAAATAAGGCGCCTTCTTGAAATATCATTATCCTTTTTGTTAGCGCGGTATCATTACTGGCGACAGCTCCTCTAATAATGACGCTACCAGAATCAGGTCTATCAAGTCCAGCAATTATATTGAGCAGCGTGCTTTTCCCACACCCCGACGGTCCTACAATTGTTACAAACTCTCCCTCCTTTATTTTTAGATTGACTCCATTGAGAACCTCGTATGAAGAAGCCCTCAAACCTCTTGAAGAGTTGAGTTGTTGCTGCTGCTCTCCGTCAAGACGATCATGAGTGGTAGTA
>JAICVG010000063.1 GCA_025935445.1 Nitrososphaera sp.
ATTTTTCCGCTGTTGGGCATAAAATCAATTAGCCCAGCACTTTGTGTGTGTATTTCGAAGATTGCACCATAATCGCAGTAGCTTTCATATGCATGGATAATATATAACCATCAAAAACACTTCTTCAGCTTATTCTATAGGAGAGACGAGACATGTTCGACAAAGATAAGTCTTAGAAGAGCCACCACTATGTCAACCTCAAAATAAATAGAGCTTTAGTAGCTTCAAACACTTTTTAATTACTGAGCTAATACAGACAGGTCAGTTAGAGTCCATGCCTCCTTGATTTTGTCTCCCTCAAAATGAAGGATTTCAACTCCGTGAGACTCAAACTTCTTATGAGTGGCAGGAAAGTCGGCAAAGTCCTTTTCATGTGTAGCTTTTAAGGCCCACCTAATGGCAACCTTGTTTTCTTCTCCAAATTCATCTTCTATTGTGATCTTCATATCTGGAAATGCTGAGAGATCTTCGGCTACCCACTTTTTGAAATCCTCCAGACCCTTAACCTCTTCTGCCATCCCATGGTAAGCTACATCAGGTGTAAGGAAGTTCTTTGCCGCCTCTGTTTTCCGCTCATTAAATATTTCTTCAACAAACCTTCGAGCTACTGTCTTGTATTTTGTCTCGGACATATGTGTCCTATAAGGATCATATGTGACCATTAAGGGTTACTACTCATTTATCGAAATTTTGGTCAAGGTCCGGAAAAGTAACACGCAGAGGGGATTGTCATTGTGCACGAGTCCGTGACTTCATACAGTTAAACATTGCGATACGAAGACTGTATATAAAAGACCCTAACAAGACGACCCCTCATATTTGTCTTAGAAGTAAAATCATATCTTGCTGCTCGGGTCAATCAAAGATCGCGCGCCATATCAGAATTGCTACGATTGCGGCTACAATTACTCCTATGATTCCTATGATTATGAGCATGTTCGCGCTTCTATTGCTTCTCCTCACATTCTTTGGCTATATCGACTTAATATTTAAAGATGATTCCCAGATGTATATAGATGATAAACGAATTGAGTTTTCTAGATCCTGTATTGCCATCTTACGTAAGAGAGAATATGTTTTGTAGTTCTAGCTTTATCGCTGAGTTAAAACAGCTCGATATGGTGCGTAATATTTATAGTTTTGAGATGACTGCAGAAATCATATTATCAGGTAATGAAAATCACATCCAAGCTTAGTGATTCTGAAAATAGAGTCTATTTAGACAAAATTTCCAAGTCAGCAAGAGATCTAAACTCTACTGCCTTCGATACTCAACTTTTCGTAGAGCAGATGGTGTCATTAAGTGCGTTGTTAAACAGCTTTGACCGAAATTTCAATAACTCATTTCCAGCCATTGATGAAAATGCGCAGGATCCCACCTACTTTATAGCTGCCTACTTTGATACAAAAAATATAGCGGAGGCATTATGGGTATATAGAATAGTAAGATCGCTAACTAGATACATTCTTCTCTCAGACAGATTCTATGAGACTGGAAATAATAGGTACGCTTTGCTCGCAAAACAAGTGCATAAATCAGTAAATAAAGAACTTCATCTACAATCCTCCGAATCTAACGCTCAACATCCCATTTATTCTATAGATTATTCATTAGAGCAATTTTCAGCATTTTGGAAATTTGAGCAAATTATAAAACGTCGTATACTTAAAAATCGTACTTTCTCCTATGCCGAATTAAGACATTTTAATCTATCAAAATCATCAGATGCCTCACTAGTCTATTCAAAGGTTTTGGATGCGAAGCTTCCAAGCTTTAATGAAAATGTCGCTTTAGTTCTTCATTACAATCAGGCCCTGCTTGATATACTAGACGACTGGGAGGATATAGAAGATGACGTTCAGGAAGATATGCCCAACATCTTTGTTATGGCCGCTGTTGACAGTATTCCATACGACAGAATAAAAAAATCCAGACAAGATATGCTTAGGAAGATTGTATTGAGTGCAACCAACTCATCAGGAGGACCTGTTAGTAGGTTAGTAAGCGAGCTTCACGCCTCAAGCAAGAGTGTTTCTATTCCTGAAAACTTCGCCTTCCTAAAATCCCTATCAGATCGTTACGCTGGAGCACTGAGAAGAAAGATATTTTCAGCGAATTTTTGATAAATATATTGCTGATCGATATGACGTTAGGCTGGTTGTTGCTGTAATTCCGTAACCAGTGTAAGCTTTAGGACCTCACAACGCTAGGGATACAGGGGTGACATCATATAAGTAAAATTGTTAGGACTAGGGTTGCTCAAACATTACAGCATAGTCATAATAGAGATTTATTTTGGTAGAAAGAGAGACCAAGAATGCTTAAACAACATATTAAAGCAGAACTAAAGTTATTATCTAGCCCTTCCATTCAGCAGAGGTTCTCTTATTTTGTTGCTTTTATTGGCGGCTGCTTACAAGGCAATCTACACTTAGACTTCCTCTTTCTTTCGCCCTTCTAAGTTATCATATTATATTATTTATTCGCTGGCATTCCCATTTTCAAAGCTCTTCGTCTCATAATTGCCATAAATACTATAATTAGCAATGAACATATGGCACCAACTAAAAAGATTGTGTTAAATGCCATTTCGTTTGGAACAGTTGTTGTTCCTCCATCATCAGTAGGAACCTCTGCTACATATAGGCTGATAAATACTCCTGCAATAACCGGACCTATCGCACCTCCTATAATTCTCATGGTGCTGAAGGTAGCTGAGACTACTCCTGTTGATTCTCGCGGCGTGAAGAATATAATTACATTCGCTGCTAATGTCACAAAAGCTCCACCGACTGCAAAAAGTATCAGCGAGCCTGCTACTTCTGCTACGGTAGAGTGATATACCAAGAGAACAACTATACCAGCAGTAATTATTATGGAACCAGGAATAAGAAATTTCAGGTTTCCATATTTTATAGCTAGAATGCCAGCTATAGGTCCCAGTGCTACAAAGACTATGGCTTGAGGAAGCTGCAAAAATCCGACTTGAAGTACATTTAACCCTAAACCATACGGTTCTACTGTTTGACCAAGTGTTGGAAT
Source organism: Nitrososphaera sp. (assembly GCA_025935445.1). GTDB lineage: Archaea > Thermoproteota > Nitrososphaeria > Nitrososphaerales > Nitrososphaeraceae > Nitrososphaera. The sequence goes on from JAICVG010000063.1 coordinate 3,044, forward strand.
AGTTGAGAAAATGATATATTGAACTATGCCAAGGAGAAGGTAGCTTATATTTCCAACTCTAATGATTCTGTGAAATGCCAGTTTTAAGTCAACTAATGGAATTTTGCTTCTCTTTTCAATGATAAAGAAGGAGACAATTGATATAATTCCTACAATTAAGAAAGCCCAGAATAATCCAATCGATTCCGGTCCCTGGCCCAGAAAAGTGATACTTAACATAAACGTAGTTACAGTTAGTATAAGAGTTATTAGACCGGGTATATCTATTGTTTTTCCAGCACGCTTAGTGTACTTATCTTCAATAGCTTTATCTTCACTGATTTTGGGAATGATTTTCCCGACTTTGGGAATAAACTTCCAAAGCAAGAATAAGAGCAAAAAGGAGAATGGTATTGCACTCAAAAATACTGCCTGCCATCCGCCAAAATAAACTACTGCAGCACCAAGTACTAAGCCTATTGCACTACCTCCTTGATACATAGCCAAAATCGTGCCTTGAGCCATTGGAAATTTCTCTGGCGGAAAGATATCTCTTGCAATTCGAGTAGCAATCGGAACAACGGCTACAGCTACACCTTGAAGGGCTCTAAGAGCTAATAATACGTATATGTCCTGTGTAAAAGGCGCCAATACGACTCCTACAGTATAGCACATAAACACCAAAAGTAACATTCTTTTGGGACCATACATATCCGCAAGTCTGCCTATTACTATGGTGACTGAGGCGCCGGATACCATATATGCTGTAAGTACCCAGCTAACAACTGAATAGTCTGTATCAAAAAATTCAACCATCTCAGGAAATGCAGGGGCTAGCGAGGTGTGAACATACAGAACTAGAACTATACTTAATCCCATAACCACGAGAGGCCCCGTTGGAGACTTTGGTGGTTTCAGCATTTGCCTGTCTCTTCCAACATTTTCTGGACTTGACACTAGCTGATATCAAGTCCGAGTATGGTCATTGATATAGATATCTATTATTTACACCGAAGAGGACCGAGACTGAAAAAACTCTATTGCATTGACGAAAAGATGATTGCTTGAGAAACAAAAAGGGCTTGCAATGCTCGCATAAGCTAAAGGACTTCTGCAACTACAATTCTTTTGTAACAGCGTTTACCATTGCTATCTTTTTGTTGGTTATAGTAAAAAGTTGTAGATTTGCTGATTATCACGCGAAAGTTATGTGGTCATATACATCTTCCTTCCTAACCCTGCAAGAATAGGTATGAAATGTTAATCCAAATGTGAAATTAATACATATGACCATCTTTGAACTAACCGCATGTGAAATGAAAGATGATGGCCTTTCAGTTTTAAGACTGTAGATAGACTCACTACCGAAGTTGAAACCAAATTCCAATGGAGAAACGAAGGCAGAGACACAGGGATCCGGCAAGGTTTTCTAACTCTGCCACACCAGCAAACAAGCGTTTGTCTACAAGCAACGCCATAGTAAACGTAACCCTTACTAGTCATCGATGTAATCATAACTGTTAGAGTGATTGACGTGCGATGACGGTATACATTCTGCGGAAGATGCTCAGTCATCTTGCGGTCTTGATATTTGTCAATACTGTTTACATCTCACTTCGTCGCATCGGCAAACCATCATCGCATGTAGACTATGATATTAAGCTGGTCAAACAACAGATGCAGGACGTTCTAATTTCTGCAACAGCAATAGGCCTTTCATTTGGGGCTTTAGCTTTTTTGCTAGTGCTTATGATACAATGGAACCAAAATGTTCTGGTAGTAATTGCTGCTTTTTTCATTTCTGTTGGCATGGCACGACAGATTGTTGCCGCAGCGCTAGACGCTGTAACAACAAATATGAGTACCTTCTTGTCGTCTTGGGTATCAACTCTTCACTTGCTTGCAAAGGATAGACAGACATCAGAATGGCGCTTAATAGAAGATCGCGTCGAGTGGATGTTCTTAGGGGAGAAGCTTGAGTATGATTTGCCTGATGAACTTCATGCGGTAAAACCAAACTCTCCGCAAGTATACAAGTATCTGAATGAGCGCAAGTGGGAGTTAGAGTACCAACATGATATTACGAGTGAAGATCATAGCTTCCTTGCATTTGCACAGCACGCACTCAAACAGATGAGGGATATCATGAAGGTATACGATCAACTGACAGAAGTTCAGGAAAGAACTGAAGCAGTTAACAATGTAATCCTAATAGCAATAGGAACGCTAATTTGGTTAATCTCATAGTCCTATGTACCATTTGCGTTACTTGAGTCCGCAGAATGGATTCATTTTGAATCAGCAGGAGATATAGAGTTCGTGCAATAATTCTAAAGTCTCTTGTGTTGGGCTTCAATGCAGCTAAGTAACTCTCAACGGGTCTGTTACTAAACTTAAGCAATACAAATAAGTCGCTAAGAGGAAATTGAAAATCTTCTCCTGTCGCGCTTCTATAATAAGATTGGAGAAGTCTTCTTGTTATTGTTGTTCTTCTTCTTTCTCCTCTTCACGCATCTTTAGATCCTGACGGTAGTTCTCCTTTTTGGAGATGCTCTACAGTAGTATGCCTTTGCAAATCGCCAAGGTTTTCAAACTCCTTTCCGCAAATGGAGCATTTCAAATTTGGACGACTACTGCTGGTTGAGTCGGATTTGGTTGAAGTCATCTTCTTCTTTAGATTTTCTTGACGGTATCTCTAATAAGAATTTGAGCAGAGTAATCCATAAAAGCTTAATGAACTATATTTCTATGATCTTGTCTTGACATTTGAAGAGATACCTAGAACTTGGAAACCGATTGTATCTAAGGCAAAGGCTTTCCTTGAAAAAACGCAAGAGCATGCCTTGCAAGGTATCAATCCAGGGGGTTATTATCAAGCCATATGGGGTAGAGACGCTTCATATATCCTGCGGGACTGGTTTCTGTCTGGCAACGTAGATGGCACACTAATGCATCTTGCTCAAATATGGTCTCATCAGATAACGCCAGGCAAAGAAAAGATAGTCTATGGAAGGGGCTCGCCTGAAATGAATTTTACAGCCGAAGTGGCAGACACCGAAAAGGAAAAGGAATTTGAAGGAGCGATTCCCACTACAATATACCAAGTTGGTTTCTCTGAAATCTATGGAAAAAATCCGGACATTGATTCTACCGCCGGTATGATTTCGACAACATCTTGGATCTTGGGCAATTGGTCACTAAGACATGGGGACATGTATGCATCCAAGGATTCACAACAAGGAAAAGTTGTAGCTTCGCAAGATTCTGCAGACTATGTTTCCGGTCTGATTGCAAAAATTGGAGCAACAGACCCTCTAAAGGTTACGCAATTTACAGTTCCTCGCATGATTAAAGCCGTTGACTACCTTTCCAAGCGTGACATCGACGGCGATGGCTTACTAGAGCAAAAGCATAACGAAGACTGGATGGATACAGCGCTTCGAGCAGGCAAGATAGTATACAGCCAGGCATTTTGGATAATCGCTCTAAATGATCTTTCTATTCTGCTATCAAACCTAGGCCAA
>JAICVG010000243.1 GCA_025935445.1 Nitrososphaera sp.
TGAAGATGGCACGATTGAAGGAGCTGTCAATATACCGCTTGGACAGCTAATAAGGAAAGGAAGGCAGGGCGGATTAGATGACCTAAAAGGAAAGACCATTTGCACTTACTGCAATGGAGGCTACAGAGGCAATATTGGCGCTGATGAACTTAACAAGAAAGGGTTTACGGCTGTGACTATCGACGGCGGCTATGAAGCTTGGAAAAAGGAAAAGAAGAATGCCAGATGATAAGATTAGCAAGGATTGTCTTAATGGCGACAACTTAATCTTATACACTATCTAAGTTGATGAACAATTATTGATGTTCTATTGTTAACTTCTCTTTCATCAGCTGCCCTTCTAGAATGGCGGTAGAAAGCTGAGGTCGTGGGTTCAACTCCCACCCATTCCATTTCTTGTTATGAGAGAACTACGGCGTTAAATTGAGCTCATTTCTAATTAGTCGTCGTCCTAGTGCTACTAGTAGATCAGATTCGGACCCCTCATCTAGATTCTTCTGCCGCAAAAACTCTGAAGTTTTTATAAATTCTCTCTTACAAAATGGTATAGGACATTGTTTCACATGATCTTATATGCTTCTAGCAGACCATGAATATTATATTGCAGACTGTTGCTAAGACCGAGGTATTAACAAACCCTGAGGATATAGATAGGGTGATCCATCAGACTTTCTCTAATATTTTGCATAATTACGGTACTTGCATTGACGCTTCTGGCCCAGCTGTGGTAATGAGTATTGAATCAATGAAGAAACGCCTTATTGTTGCTCATGCAAGGGGCGTCAAGATTAGGTTTGTTACTGAAATTACAACAGATAATCTCCCTTACTGCAAGCAGATGATGGAACTAGGAGAGATGAGACATTTAGATGGAGTTCAGGGTAACTTTGGTGTCAGTGAAACAGAATATTTAGCCTCTGCCACTTTGGATAAAGAAAAACTAGTACCGCTACTAATATACAGTAATGTAAAACAAATTGTAAAGCAGCAGTACGTTTTTCAAACACTGTGGAATAAGGCAATCCCTGCAGAACAAAGGATAGAAGAGATACAACTTGGAAAAGAGCATGAATTTCTAGAAGTTTGCCCAGATCGCAGGGAGGCAGCTTCAGTATACTCACAGTTTGCTGAATTAGTCCAAAGTGAGGCGCTTTTGATCCTGCCAAGCAGCAAAGCACTGCAGCGCGAATATGACATTGGTATTTTGCATAAACTAGTTGGCGCTGCTGCAAAGAAAAAAGCTACTATCAGGATTCTTTGCCCACTTGACGACAAAAATGCGAAGATAGCGGAGTGGCTCTCAGACAAAGGCGGTCCTACAATTCAACTGCTAAATGGAGATGGCACAGATTCAACTATTCTTGTCGTAGATGGGAAATTGTTGTTCAGAGCAGAATACAGAAGCGATCAAGCAGAGAAATTCCCAAATGCCATAGGTTATGCTGTTTACTCTAACAGTAAGCCTACTGTAAACTCCTTCAAATCATTTTTTGAAATGCTATGGAATTCACGAGTCCTTGCAGAGAAACTACAGGAAGCAGATAGGCTCCAGCGCGAGTTCATACATATCGCAGCGCATGAGCTTAGAACACCTATCCAACCTATTTTAGGAATGGCGGAAATAATAGAATCTACTTTACAGGAAAAGAGAGATGCTTCTATCAAGCATGAAGAAATTGAAATGATTGCACGCAATGCAAGAAGGCTTCAGAAGCTCTCAGAAGATATTTTAGATATTGCTAGGATAGAGAGCAACTCCCTTACAATTCATAAATCTTTATTCAATCTAAAGGATGTGCTGACACTGCTAGTTGAAGACTGCAGAAAGCAAATCCAAATGGATGGCAGAGAAGTAAAAGTCATCCACAAACAACTTGATGACATCGAAGTCTATGCTGATGAAGAGCGCATAATGCAAGTCCTAGGGAACCTACTAGGTAATGCACTCAAGTTTACAAAAGAGGGGACAATTACAATACGCACAGAACAGAGCAATGACAAAAACCAACTCATAGTAAAAGTAACTGATACAGGTCTAGGCATTGACCACGCTTTACTACTGCGATTATTCACAAAGTTTGCAACCAAATCCGACAAGGGCACTGGGCTTGGATTGTATATATCAAAAAGCATAGTTGAAGCTCATGGCGGTAAGATGTGGGCTGAAAACAACGCTGATGGAAAAGGTGCAACTTTTACATTCACACTGCCAATCCAAAAACCGCACCAAGAGTAGCTCAGATCATCATAGAGAGACATTGTTGCTCTCTGTGATTGGCTACATCTAACGGTAAGCCCAATCTGAAAACCGAGAATGATTAAGTGTGGAGACTGGGAGGGAGTCGAGCAAGCTTTTCCTTAACAGCTGACGGGACTAGAATAGAATGTGCTGGCTGAGGTCATGGGTTCAACTCCCACCCGGTCCATCTTTTACCACGAGGGAACTATGGTATTAGATTGAGCTTGTTTTAGGAGGTTGTCGGACAAAACCTGCCATCAGCAAAGGGAAAAGAAAATAATAGATTGTTATATCTATCTGGGGTAACCCGAAGAAGTTAGGTATATGTCCTGCTTCTTATTTTACTGGTGTATGGTTAAAGGAAATTCTTTGATGTCTGTTTGAGTATCCTTCACAAAAACCATCCCCTTCACAACATACACTGCTTCTTTTGCAGGAGATACTGTGGCAGTTATAGAATCTTTGAATTCCCCTGTCCTTGCATCTTTGCCGAGAAATATTGGCAGTTGTATAGTGCTGTTGCTTATTGATAGATATGGCTCATAGCCAGATGGCTCAATCGTCATCACTACTTTGGCATCATCAATTACTTTATCTTCAGAATTTCGCACATTGATCAAAACGTTGGTATTTTCTCCAACTGCTATTTCCTGTTTATCTACTTCAAATGTCATAAACTTCACATTAGGTGCTTCCGGGTTCTGTTGGTGTTGTTGCTGAACAAAAAACTGTCCTATTGTGACTGCAGCAGCTATTATTGCTATTGCAACTATAGCCACTAGGATGAATATCTTCTTCCTGTTTTTAGGGGACTTTTCAGAAGGTGATCGTGATGACAAGCGAGTCGGTGCTGTCAAGCAATATAATACGAAAGATATTGAGTATAACAGATAGTAGCGTGCGGTCTGCATGAATTCATATCCCATTTGAGTTCAGTGGCTATGTCCATCGAGGCATAAAGTTAAGATAGTCAAGGTTGCTTAACAAAGCAGGTACCTATTATATCTAGCTATAATCTTTGCTTTTCTCCGCAAATCTAGCCAGCCTCTAGTTTCAAGCCATTTGGTATGATCCATGTACGAGCTCTTTCATAATTACACAGGGAAATTGAGAGAGTGACAAGCTAGAATGGTTAGGAATTAATGTATAA
>JAICVG010000276.1 GCA_025935445.1 Nitrososphaera sp.
ATGATCTTCAAATATCTTTTTCACGCTGTCTATTTTGTGAAGGTGTTGGCTGTCAGTTACAAGTGAGACTGTCTTGTACTTTCCTACAAGATCTTTTGCGCACTTCTTGGCTACTACATCAAAGCTGATGTCATCAAATGCGTGTACCATCATGACCTTCTGGCCAAAAGTGTCCATTGCAATGGTGTGGCCGATATTGAACAGGATGTCTGCGGCCAACATGTCTGCAGCGTGCGTGTTAAGGTCACATGAACCCCAGCATGTGTCACCTATGATATAGACTTGAATGCCAAACGTTTCGGCCACATGGTCCGCTACATCTTGCAATTTTGGGATTAAGGCCTCCGGCCCATTTAGTGCAACTGATCTGGGTTTTTTATGCTCTATCACTTCAAAAATCCTTTTCTCATCTATTCTGATTGTCATGCTTGCCGCTTTGTCACCCTTATTGCAAATTTTGGGCAGACTGCTTCGCATCCAAAGCAGTAAATGCAGTCGCGTTCTCTTGCAGGCATAGCTTTCCTGTCAGCACATGCGCCATGCCAATCAAACACATTTACAGGGCATACTTCAATACATGCGCCGTCGCCGATACATAAATCAAAGTCGACTGCCACGTCAGTGCCATAAATTCCAAGGGTACTTGACGCATTTTTCCATACCTTAAGCATATTATAGGTTATAGGAAACCTGTTTGCCTGGAAATTGGGATCAATAGGCAATATAAGAAAAAGATTTTGGCAAACTAAATTTAAATCATGCTATAAAAGAGAGGAGGCAGCCTGCCGGTACCACCGTTGGCAAAAGGTCCCATTTCAGGCCTTGCAAGATCCACCACGTAGACGTGCCAGCAGGGTTATGACGCCTTAGGGTTGCTCCCTCCCGGACCTCACCCATTTCGGCGATTTGCAGTCGAGACTCCGCCTTCGCGTAGATCGCCGCTCATAACCGTCCAGCACGGCATGATTTCATTTCAGCAAGGCAAGCGGGTACCTCCTACCAGCGGATTTACCCGGCAGTTACTGATCCTGGCATAAAGCCGATTTCCAGTATGGGGCACGGCTGGCACCCCGATCCTCCCTGCCTCTGTATACCCTTTGCAAATTGACTATATTTGCTTGTTGGATACTATAAGATACTTAATGTCCTACACACAGAGCAGACATCGCCTGTCGAAACACGTGCACATATTGAACACTTGTTGGGCTGAGAAGGCGGCATACTGCTGCGGAGAACTTTTGAGATTTTTGTCATCGATCTGTAGGCATTGTATTTGATGCCTGGATGATCCCTCTCAAGTCTATTGAAAAATTCGCGCAAATCTGTGCGTATGCTTTCATTCATGTAGGGACACTCCTCTGACTGAAACGGGATGTCACGCTGGAGAGCATAGAATGCGATCTCGTATTCATAAATTTCGACAAAGGGCTTGACTTTCTTCATGCCGGTTTGTGTGTATTGCACAGGCTCTGGATAAATCCAGCCTATGCGCTCTACGTCGCCCGCCAACAAGTTGATTATAAATGTCTGCAATTGATCGTCCATGTTATGTGCAGTCGCAACTATGTCGGCTTCTACTGTTTCTGCAGCAATATCTATTGCACGTCGCCGAAATGTACCACACATCGAACAAGATGATATTTTTTGTGATGATCGCTGGACCATGGCCTGATCCATGTCTATTCCAAAGAGTGATTGGTAGCTGAGGACCTTGCTTTCTATATTAAGCTGTGCGCAAAAGTCCTTGACTATCTGGAGCGATTCATCACGATACCCCTTGATCCCTTCATCTATCGTGACTGCGACTAATTCATTGCCATTGTTTGGATGTTGATCAAAAAGCATCTTCAAGACATACAATAGAGACAAACTATCTTTGCCACCAGAAACTCCTACCGCGACCTTGTCACCATACTCTATCATTGAATACTTTGAAATCGTCTTTGCAGCCTTGCTTTCAATTGAGCGCAAGAAGCATTTCTTACATAGGTATTCACCAGAATATGCTCTGTAGTAGAGGCTCTCTTCTTTTTGACACTTGGTACAGCAAGGCATATTTGGTTGTTAGCGAAGTCTAAGAGTTATTAATCATTCGAGCACGAATCGTTAATAAATCGAAGGATTGTACTCTTTTCGTGCTATTACCCTCCGAGTTGCTCGATGAGGTGAACCTCCGGATATTGGATATCTTGAGCCGAGATGCATCCCGTCCATTTGTGGATATAGCTAAGGAGCTTGAAATCTCAGATGCGACAGTACACATTCGAGTCAGGAGGCTTATGGCAGCTGGCATCCTTCGTAAATTCACGATTGCAACGGATAACATGCTCTTAGGCTATGACCATCTTGCCTTCATAGGAATAAATATTAACGAAGGTTCAGCCGACGAAGTGATCGCCACGCTATCACAGTTTGATGAAATACTGGAGTTACACGAAATGTATGGCCAGTTCGATCTGCTTTTGAAGATACGTGCAAAAAGCCTTGAAGAGGTGAGAGATATAGTAGCGAACAAGATAGGCAGAATTCCTCGAATAACGGAAGCAGAATTGATGACAGTTCTAAAAACTATCAAGGAGGAGCAGATGATACCCTTAAAAAAGGATATCGCAGATGCCGCAAGTGCAGCTGCTATATAGCTGTTGGTATTTACCTTTGCTGTTTGTCTTTTTTTGAAGATTGCCACCAGTCAAGGTATTCGTCATGATGCTTTCTGCGAGGGTCTTCTCTTGATCTCTCGGCCCTGTCACGCAACTCGTCTATCTTTTCAGAGGAAGCAAAGAGCCCACAGCTTTTGCATATAAAGCTCTTGCTAGTAAGGTCATACTTTAGCTCTCCTCCACATTCAGGACAAAAGCTTGCCAATTACTAGCCCTATTTCAGTTACGCCAATAAAAGGTTTTCAAGTACGTAC
>JAICVG010000153.1 GCA_025935445.1 Nitrososphaera sp.
AGCATATACGTTTGATATGGCCTTAAGGGCGGTATTGACGCTGGTGTTGATCTCCTGCGGCTAGGTTTTCGTGATAATGTACATGTTTCCTACAACATCATGATTTGATAGAACTCCAAACAGTTTCATATCACGCTTTTTGGGTTCCAGCATTGCCACATCTGTGAACTTTAGACCACCACCATGGTCCTTTGCAATAGCTTTCATATAGCATATATCATAATCAAAATGTTCTCCGCTTGCAACCCTGCCAGGTGTTATAATCTCAGAGTAGAGCAATGTTGCATTATTATGGACACGTAGGTTGGCTTCTTGGTAAAATCGGGAGTCCCGGTAGGGGATAACCTGGTCTGGAATGCACTCAAAATAGCAGTCTTCGCCAACATCTATGTTGACTACCTGCGTGGCATAGTTCCCTTCCATTCTGTATATTCTCGTCGCCCCCTGGGTTGTGATATGGGCAAATGCATGTTTTCGAAGCGTTATATCCATCCTGTACCTATCACCTTGCAATATCCCTCCAGAGGGCGACATGATATACATATACGCCATGTTTGGCAGCGCCTCTTCAAGGTAAAGGGCACGCTGGGTATAAAGCGGAACACGAGAGTACTGGTCTTTTACAGAAGTCTTGCCGTTACTCTTGTCCTGTTCGAGCCTCAGAACAAGCGCTCCAAGCTTGCCTGCCTTACCCACTCCGAGCTGGGCCAAGGGAGAGTCGTATGCAAGTACTTCTGGAGGAACAGCCTTTGGAGTATGGTGCTCCAGCTCAGTTCCTTCCATGCCTTTTTTCAGTTCTTAGCAACAGTTTTTGGCGGAGACTCAAACAATATGTCCCTAATGATATGCTCTGTCACCTGCGCAATGCCTTGACCTGTCATGGAGTTTACAAAAACATAGGGTTTATCGCCTCTAACCGCTTTTGCGTCCCTTTCCATAATTGTAAGGTCTGCGCCAACATGAGGGGCGAGATCTATCTTATTTATGACCAAAAGATCACAGGTCTCTATTCCCAGACCCCTTTTTCGCGGGTACTTGTCTCCGCCAGAAACGTCTATTATGTAAATAAAATAGTCTGCCAGCGCCGGACTAAAGGTGGTGGTGATGTTATCACCGCCACTTTCAATTATTATCAGATCAAGATAGTTGTATTTTGATTCCATTTCCTCAATGATAGATATATTCATTGAGGGGTCTTCACGGACAGCAGTGTGAGGGCAGCCGCCTGTTGCTAGACCTATCACTAGGTCTTCTGAAAGAATGCCCTGTTCCGTTGCCAAATTGTGACGCATCCTGTCCGCGTCTTCTCTTGACACGACATCATTTGAAACAATACCGGCATTGTAACCTTTAGCAGCCAAAACAGGGACAATCTTTTCGATCAACATCGTTTTGCCAGAGCCTACTGGACCACCAATCCCTAGCCTTGGAATTCGCTTTGCAGTCATCAGATTCGTTTTGTAGTCATCGTTATATAAGTGTGTACAGCCACATCATGTAATAAACATTTTAGAATTCATTCTCTCGTGAGATATTTGTATTATATCGATTGAGGGGGCAAATTGCCACATGCCTTCAATTGGCCTGTTGATATTTGCCTTTGTCACCTTGACTATCGTGGGCTTGAGCTCATCGATTACCTTCTGCCCATCAAAATGCTGCAGCATTCCAAGCCGCAGGGCAGCACCAACTATGCTTACAGAAAATGAATAGAGCATCACAAGCGCAGCCTTTTCCTTGGGAATTAAAAACGCATTGGCAGCAACTGCCAGTGCCACGGGGTATGGCCCAAAAGCCTGGCCGCCCCTTATTGCGTCGTCATATTGGCCAAGGATTTTATTGTCAGAAAACGATCGTATACAGCGCACAAGCTGCGTGCCAGATCTGATGGATGCATCTCTAATCTCCTGCACAAGCTTCATTGAGAATATCGCTCTATCCACTTCAAGTAACTTTAGAAGATTGGATCTCGCAGCATGTTCGTAGGCGATTCCAAGTGCAGTGCAGTCTGCAGGGCCTATTTGGTATTCAAGGTAAGTCTTGACAAGCTCCCGTAGCTCTTCAGCTTTTATTTTCCTGCCACTATAAAAGATGGCTTCAAGGCCATTGGACATAGAATACATGCCTGTTGGAAAAAAAGAGTCCGATAGCTGCATCATGCTCAAGTCAGCTGCATCCATGGTAGCATCATCATCATCAGTGCTCATGTATATCCATCCTTTCTTCCGGCTCAAAGACCTTCTTGGTATGGCTTATCTCCAAATGATCTGAAAGCGGGCCAAAGATCTTTTTGAACATCTCTATTTCCGAATCCGTTTGTATTGGGAAATAGATCTTTCTCCCCTCAAGCTTGATTGGTCTATGTAGATTCCCTATTGCGTGCCCGATTGTGACTGGCACTTGAACAGCATCATGTTCATGGATATTGTCCTTGACCTGTATCACTGCAAGGTTCTCTGGTTCAAGTTCAATGGTTATCATCTTGTCATTTGCAACCATGAGGACATCTCCATGCCTCAGTTTTGTGCCCGGTGTCATGGTAAGGGCGATATCGGTCCCCTTGCTTGATTTCTTGCGCATTCTGACGCGCTGTGCTTCCATCCTGTTTATCCTTATGGATTCACATAATGATTGGGATGACATCTCTTCGTATCGCTTTCTTAGATTACCGTCATGATATATGTTTCCAATTGTTGAATTTATGGTAATCATTTTTTGTTTTTTCTCTCTCTTTCTATGCTTTCCTTGTTGATCTCGCAGCTCCCCTTCTTTTTTGCTTGCTTGTTTGTTTTGTTTTCCTTTGATTTGTCTTAATTGCCGTTATCATATCTACCAGCCTTTGTGTATAATCAAGATATCCGTAATGTCCATATAAAGACCTTGGAACAGTAGCAAAGACAAGCCCGTCACTGTCCATCTTTACTTTAGCCCCAACTTCAAACCTTTCTGCAATGATACAGATTGTAGCTCTATGATCAGGAAAGTCAAGGTTTAGGTGTGATGCTGGATCTATCAAGCCAGAGATCAGTGCTATCCTGCCACCGGCAACTGTTACATGTCTTATCTTAGTTCGATCCACTACGTTCATATCACTATCTACATTGGATTCTTCTACACAGTGTCTAATCATCGAACAGAGTCACCTTTTTGTCTCTGATAGGGCTTGCTGGCTGAGATCTTCTGCAGCGAGGTTTCTGTCTATCCTCAGAACAGACTTAGCAATTTCACCGGATGCTTGCAGTGCCATTGTCTTGACCATTAGTGGATCTATTATGCCTGTCTTCCACATATCAATAGCCTCGCCTGTATTGATATCTATGCCATACGCAGGGGGAGATGCCTTTGCTGCCATTACCTTTTCAAGACCATTAAAACCGGCGTTGGCTAGTATTTGCCGCATGATGCTTTCAAGTGCAGAAGCTACCACTTCAAGTCCTACCTGTTCTAACCCTTTGAGGCGAAGACCCTTCACCTTATCTATTATGTGCAATTCAGCAGCGCCTCCTCCTGGCACAACGCCTTTGTTTAGAGCTGCTTCTGCAGAATTAACACCATCGATCGCAGCTCTCCACCGTTCAAGTGACGTCTCCTTTGTAGTTCCAGAAACTATCAGAGTGACCATGTTTTTGCCTCTGCCACCCTCAAGGTAGATTATGCCATTATCTTCGTCCTCCCAAACATGTTCTGCAGTACCAAGTATATCCGATCTCTTGAGGTCCTCAACGACACGGACTGGCTTAGCGCCTGTGTAGCGCGACAGGTGTTCGATCTCTTCAATCGATATCCGTGAAGCAAATACCCTCTTCGCAACTAAAATGTCCTCTACTGCTTGATCAACTTCTGGAGAAGCGATAAGAATGGTGTTAGCGCCAGTCGCTAGCATGGCATCGACTATTTCTTTTGATTTTGCAATCCGGTCATTTTCCATCAATAGGATTTCCTGATACTTGTTGTTCTCCTTTATCCATGATTCTTTAACTGGCTTGAGATCAAGCTTTGCGATCAAGATTCTAGCATTCTTTACCTCAAGCGGGAGTTCCGGATCCATCCTATTTCTTTCAAGCACAACACCGTTTACTACCTGATCCTCGATGCTTGTCTTGCGCAGGACCATTATTGATTTGTTAAAATCATATTCGCCATTGTACATTGCATTCTCTCCAACCTTTCTAAGTGCCGAAATGACGAAGTTTGCAAGTCTTTCGCCGTCAAGCTTGGATGCTAGAGAAGTTCTAACGACTTGTTCAAGCTCGATATCATTGGTTGAAATGTGCTTTGCTTCTTTCTCTAGCAGTTGGCAGGCAAGTCTTACTCCATTTTCAATTCCTTCTGCAACCTTTGTTGGGTGAACACCTAGCTCCTTTATCAAGCGTTTGCCCTCCTTTATCATTTCTGCAGACATGACTACTGCAGTAGTCGTCCCGTCTCCGACTAGCTGCTCCTGGCGCTCGGCTATCTCTACAATCATTCTTGCCACAGGATGAATGGCTTTAAGTGAAAGCAGTATTGTAACGCCATCATTTGACACATGCCTATTCATTGCCTGATCTATAAGCAGCTTGTCA